>QHPC01000022.1:4497-14174 GCA_003218915.1 Verrucomicrobiota bacterium | reverse complement strand
CGGCGCCTATCCACTTGAAGACATTCACGATCCAACCGGGGCAGGGGACACATTTGCCGGCGGAATGGCGGGCTATCTCGCGGGCACGGTGAAAAAAGTGCGCTTTAATGACTTAAGGAGAGCGATGATTTACGGCAGCGTGCTGGCCAGTTTTTGCGTGGAAGCATTTAGTCTGGAGCGTCTGCGTACACTCTCGACAGAAGAAATTGCAAAGCGCTACGAGACGTTCAAGCTGATGAGCCAGTTCGAGGTGCCGGCGTGAGAACGAGGCCCGAACTGGAATACCGCGCATTACTGCTTCGTACGTTGATCACTGCGGCCGTCTGCGTCGTCGCCGTGTTGATCTGTTACTTTTGGATCGATCGCCCGGTGGCGTTCTTTGTCTATCACCATCACATCAACACGATTCAGGTTTTTCGGTGGCTCACCTATCCACCGCCAGAAGTGCAGAATTGGTCGGCTCTTGTATTGACGATTTTAATGGTTCGACGCGCGTGGGGATCATTTCTGCGCTGGCAAAAGACGCTGTTTGTCGCGTGTCTCAGCTTGATTGTTGCCGATGATTTCCGCATCTCGTTAGGCGACGTTTTCGGCCGCTATTGGCCGGAAACCTGGACTCACGATAATCCATCCCTCATCGGCACCGGAACGTATGGTTTCCATCCATTTCAGCGTGGCGATGACATCGGCAGTTTTCCGTCCGGCCACGCTGCAAGAATTCTCGCCTTTGCTACCGTTTGGCTAATTGCAATGCCCCGCGGTCGAACCGTAGTCATTGTTCTCAGTGCTTCGATGCTCGTGAGTCTTGTAGCGATGAATTATCATTTCGTCAGCGACGTGATTGCCGGCGGTGTTTTGGGCGGAATCGTCGCGGTGTACGCGGCGCACCTGGCGCGGCTGCCAACGCCCTGATTGAATTGTGATGGCGGATATGATTTCCCCTTGCAGGTTCGCGACTGGGCAATTTACCAAATTGCGCCGCACGATCGGACTCCTTGCCCTAGCAGTTGTTTGCGCAGCGCTGGTCGGTGTTGGCGCACACGAATCTAAAGATTGGATTGTCCTAGGGAATTGCCGGCTGATTTCGAATCCGGCGAATGACGGTGACAGTTTTCACGCCAGCGCAGGCGCGAGGGAATACATTTTTCGCCTCTACATGGTTGACGCACCTGAAACGGACGAAATGACGCCTCGGCGCTTGGTTGAACAGGCGAATTACTTTGGAATCACCGTGCCGCAAGCCATCGAAGTAGGCCGAGCAGCCAAAGAGTTTACGCGAGAGAAATTATCCGAGCCATTCACCGTGTTTACGCGCATGTCAGATGCGATGGGTCACAGCAAACTCGAGCGGTTTTACGCTTTTGTGCAGACTAAAGATGGTGATCTGGGGGAACAGTTGGTTCGCAATGGGCTTGCGCGAAACTATGGATTCAAAGCCGTGCCGCCCGGATTAGGAAATTCGCGACTCGAGTTAGAAAAACTTCAACAATTCGAAGACCAAGCACGGCAGGAGAGAATCGGAGGATGGGGCATTAATGCTGGGCGACTCGGTGCAAATGCTCAAAATCCGACGGGTTTTAGTGTCTTCGTGGCCGAAAAGAACGCTGGATTTCGAACATTGCCTCCGGCGAATACGTTTCCCCGGACCTTCGCGCCGTCGCCACCGAACCCTTTGGCTCCTACAGTCAGCTCGGTTGAAGCTCCAAAGTCGCATGCGAAAGAAAAAATCGAGCTGGGCCAGATCGATATCAACACAGCGACAGAAAAAGAATTGAAGATGATCCCTGGCATCGGACCGGTCATGGCGGCCCGAATTATTGCCGGACGGCCATTTCGCAGCCCCAATGACTTGAGAAAGATAAACGGAATCGGCGACAAGACATACGCCAGGATCCGCCCCTATTTTCAGTAGCGATTTCGAGCACGAGCATGACTAAGAGGAAGTGGCGCGCCCGTGGGGATTCGAACCTCAAACCTTCTGATCCGTAGTCAGATGCTCTATCCAGTTGAGCTACGGGCGCCCGAGAAGAACACCTAATTTGCGAAGGAAGAGCGCGGCGGTCAAATAATGCGGAAGAAATGAAAAATTTCCGGCCGCTTTCAAGATCAAAAACGATCTGCTGACGCAGGGTTATGGAGCCGAGCGCGCGAAATCGTCCACCCTATGATCCACCCGTCTGCGTCGCTATGCGAAGCAGTGGCGGTGGGAATCGACCGGAGCGGAGTCCTCCGCCCGTACATCACCAACCAATCCAACCCACGTCTGTTCACTCGCGAAACAGCGCAACCAGAGAATGATTATGAATCAGCAAAATCCGAATCGTCTTGACCACGACCACACTATCACGCGCCGAAAATTTATCGGCACGACCGCCGCAAGCAGCGCTGCGCTGCTGGGCGGAGGCCTCACTTCGCTTCTTTCACGATCCGCCTTAGCTGCGCATGATTTTGATTTTCTTGAAAAGAGTATTCCAGAGCTTCAAGATGCGATGGCTTCCGGCCAGTTAACCAGTAAGCGTCTGGTCATGGGTTATCTCGATCGTATCCGGTCTTTGAATCCGTTGCTTAACTCGGTAATCGAAACAAATCCCAATGCCGTATCCATCGCCCAACATCTCGACAATGAGCGCCGCAGGGGACACGTTCGCGGCCCGCTTCACGGAATTCCGGTCCTCGTGAAGGACAACATCGCGACCGATGACAATATGCAGACGACCGCGGGATCGTTGGCTCTCTTGCGCAGCCATGTGCCAGCCGATGCGTTGATCATTCAGCAGTTGCGCGCAGCAGGCGCTGTAATCCTCGGCAAAGCGAATCTGGGCGAATGGGCAAATTTCCGGGATGATGAGGCTGAAACCTATCCTCTAGCAGTCGGTTGGAGCGCGCGTGGTGGGAGTACGATTAACGCGTATGACCTGAGCTACACATCGTGGGGCTCAAGCTCTGGTTCCGCTAATGGTGCTGCGGCGAACTTGTGCTCGGTAGCAGTCGGCACTGAGACGGACGGATCAATCACGGGGCCATCGGCCGTTGAAAACATCGTCGGTCTGAAGCCGACACTCGGTCTTGTATCGCAAGAGGGAATCATTCCGATCGCGCACGAGCAAGACACCGCCGGACCGATGGCGCGCAGCGTCACTGATGTCGCGATCCTGCTTGGAGTGTTGCAGTCGCCGTTTGGGGAGGTGATTGGGCATGATCTCCCGAGCGATTACACGCAATTTCTCGATCCGAACGCACTCGATGGCGCGGTGATCGGACGCGATGTGCGCTTTTTCGATTACAGCTACTACGGCAGCGGAATTCCGGGGGATGAGCTGACCGTCGCGTTTGCGGAAAATGCGCTGAGCGTGATGGAAAGCCTCGGTGCGACTGTCGTTGACGTTGATACGGGGGACGTATTCGCTTACAACGGCGACGAGTTCACAGCGTTGCTGTATGAATTTAGAGCGCAAATCGCGGACTACCTCGCGACGCTCACGCACACCGATATGCACACGTTGGCCGACCTGATTGCGTTCAACGACGCGCATTGTGTGCAAGAGATGCCCTACTACGACCAGGACGTATTTTTATTGTCGGAACAGTTCCCAGGTTATCCGGACGATCCCAACTACATTGCCGCGCGAACGCATGCCCGCACTGCTGCGCGCTCTGGCATTGATAGTGTAATCAACTCGGGTGTCGATGCGATCGTCGCACCACATCTGACGAACTCGACCGGACCAGCGGTATCGGGTTATCCGAACCTGTCGCTTCCCGTAGGCATTCGCGACAATGGCAGGCCGGCTGGCATGCTCATGTACAGCACTTTCCTGCATGAACCGCAGCTAATCGGCTTCGGCTACGCGTTGGAGCAGGCGTTAAATGTGCGGCAGCAGCCGCAATTCCTCGGCTCGATTATCCCGATCCCGAACGGCGGATTTTGCACCGGTCAGCCAAGACAGCGTCAGGTGTTCACGGGCAGAGCGCCCCTGCCGCACGGCAAGATTTTCTAAGATTGCGAAGCTTCAGCCTTGAGCACGCGAGCAGAATGACGATTCTGCTCGCGTGACGATTTTCCTCGGATGCGGCTTTGCCGCAAAATATCGCGAAGGCGGCGGAAATTTTTCCGTGCCGCTGCAATGGATGCTCGGTCTGCGGCGATTAAAGCTCGATGCTATCTGGCTGGAGTTGTTGCCGGCAACAGACGACCCGCAGGCCGATCAGGCCAGGATCGACAACTTCCAGCGGCAACTGCGTGCGCATGGATTGGCTGGTCGCTACTGTTTGCTGTATCAGAAACCAGCAGCGAGCACGCATGAGCTCGATGCGATTCGCTGCACCGGAATGTCGAAACGAGCGCTCCTCGATCGCCTCGCCGGCCCAAACGTGCTGCTCAATCTCAGTTACTCGATTCATCCGCCATTCCTTTTGCAATTTGAGCGACGCGTCTTTTGCGATCTGGATCCAAGCGAAATTTTTTATTGGATGACCAAAATGGAGTTGGGCCAGTCGTATCACGACGAATTTTGGACGATCGGTCTCAACGTAAAGGGAAGCGATTGCCAGTTGCCGAAATCGTCTTTGCGCTGGAAAACGTTTTATCCGCTCGCTGACACGAAGCTCCTGCAAAGCCAACCTCGCCCGAGGCTGTCTAAATTCACAACGATTGGGCAATGGTACTGGAGCGGTGCCGTCGAAGTGGCGGGACAATTCCCCGATTTATCCAAGAGAGTGATGTTCGAGCCTTATTTGGGTTTACCGGCGCGAATGTCGGATGCGCAGTTCGAACTAGCGATGAATATCAGTCCGGACGATCCCGAGAGAATCCGTTTGCAACAGCTTGGCTGGCGCGTTGTCGATCCTCACCGGGTGGTGCGTAGTCCGAGTGCGTATCGTCGATACATGGCGAACGCACTTGCGGAGTTTACGGCCATCAAGGGCGTCGACGTAGCCTGGCAAACCGGCTGGATAAGCGATCGGGGCGCGGCGTTCCTTGCACTCGGGCGGCCGGTGGTCACGGAAGACACGGGTGCGACAAGATATCTTCCAAATGAAAACGGATTTCGGTTCATCCGGGACATCGATGAAGCGGAAGGAGCGCTAAAAGAAGTGTTGCGTGATTGGCCGCGACTATCGAAGCAGGCGCGAGCATGCGCTGTGGAAGTCTTCGATTCTGCAAAAAATCTCCGCAAAATCCTCAATCTTTAAGACTTTTTTCCCAACGGTCCGCCACCCTGTCGGCTCAGAAATAGGCCCGTCTACGCGACAAAAAAAATGCCGCTCGTTTTCGCGTTGCAAAACGATTTTCGGGTGTTACTCGTTGTCCCGTTATGGCAGACCTCATCAAACAAGGCGAGCTCAAGGATCGCATGAAAAAAATCCCGGAATGGGAACTGGAGAAGAAGCACATCGAACGCACGTTTGAGTTCGATGATTTTGCTGATGCGATCGATTTCGTGAACGCAGTGGCCGAAGTGGCCGAGGAAGAGGAACACCACCCAGACATCGACATTCGTTACAACAAAGTCCGTTTGGTTCTCTCGACCCACAGCAAAGGCGGGTTGACCGAGCTTGATTTTGGTCTTGCCGAACGAATCGATACCCTCGCGGAGTAACGGCAGGGACGCCGCTGTCGCGGCAGTCGGCGCGGCGCGCCGGCCCTACTCCCTGGGCAACCGATCTTCGTCGGCATCGATAAATTGGAACGATGTCTGAATGTCCGATCTGTCAGTCATACCCGCTTCCCTTTTGCGGCGCTCCAATATTTGCGAAACTTCGTCGTTCCAGCCGCGCTTGCGCATGAACTCGTTCCAAACGTAAACGTCGTTTTCATCCGGCATGCGCCCATGTTCCAAACACCATTGCAGGATTTCTTCGTCGCTTCCGCCGCGTTTCACCCGCTCGACTAGTTGGTCGTAATTGATCCGGAGAAAGTTCGCACATTTTTCGTCGAAACCTTTTCCAAGGTTCGCGTGATAGTCCGGCGGTAATTCGCCTTTGGCGTGCAAGCGAATTTTGTCCAGCATCCGGCCGAAATAAAAAAGACCTCCTACTTTTTCAGAAGGACTGCGGAGGGCAACTGTTGCCATGAAAAAAGTTTGGGCCTTTTCGGGCACGGTTCAAGGGCACGAAAATATTTAGCGATTTAACGATTCAGTGATTTAGTGATTTCAATTCGCTAAATCGCTCACTCGTTAACTCGCTAATTAGTTCAATGGACCGGATCGTTGGAATCGAAACAGAATACGGCTGCCTGCTGAGTGAAGAAGAGCCGCATGTTAATTCGGAACTCTGGCCCGCGAAGGTAAAAAACCATCTTTTCCGAAACGCCGAGGCCGGCACGATCGATCTGCATTACCGCGACTACGAAGAACCACCAGGCAACGGAGGTTTTCTTCGCAATGGCGGGCGTCTGTATCTCGATATGGGACACATCGAGTACGCGTCGCCTGAATGTCTTCACCTGCACGACCTGGTGGCTTACGAATTGGCCGGAGACGACTTGTTGCAATCCTCATTGATTGCTCTGGGCGCGCAGGAGCGGGTCGCGTTTATCAAAAACAATGTCGATCACCACACCGGCGCCACGTTTGGTTGTCATGAGAATTACCTGATGAAACGGGAGGCGCAATTCACGCCGCCAATTCTTGGAACGCTGCTTACTTTTCTGGCGACCCGGCAAATCTTTACCGGTGCCGGCCGGGTCGGTCAGTCGAATCCGCTCGCGTTTGATTTCGAGCCGCCGCAACCGGAGACACAGGTCAATTTCCAGCTTAGCCAGCGCGCCGATCACATCGTGAACGACATTTATCAGTGGGTGCAGTTCAATCGCGCCATCATCAACGCGCGCGACGAGCCACTGGCCGATTACCGAAAATACCGGCGGCTCCACCTGCTAATCGGTGATTCAAACATGAGCCCGTACGCCACGGCGCTAAAAATCGGGACAACGGCTTGCGTTTTGTCGTTGCTCGAGGACGGCCGTTTGCCGCGAAATCTGGTCCTGGCCGACGCCGTGCAAAGCACTCGCGACATATCCCGGGACCCGACTCAGCAATGGATTGTTCATCTCGAGAACGGCAAGACTATCGGTGCACTCGACGTGCAGTGGGAATTTCATCATCTGGCGCAAAAGTACCTGCGCAATAGCAACGCAGAGACCAACTGGCTACTGGAAAACTGGGGATTTGTTCTCGAAGCGATCGCAAATAACCATCAAGCGCTGATCGGCGGGGTCGACTGGATCACGAAGAAATGGCTGCTGGAAGCGTTCATCGAGTCGGAAGGATTGAGTTGGGACGATCCGTGGCTGCAAAGTGTCGATCTCGAGTATCACAACATCGATCCACTTCGCGGTTTGTTCTTTGCTGTCACGCCGGGCAAACGAATTGCGGAGTGGAACAACAATGTGCGGCGTTCCAGTGCGACGCATGTTCCGCCAGCAAATACACGTGCGTCAGGTCGTGCTCGAGCAGTGGCCTTTTTTCAGGATTGTAATTCGCCCTATGTCATCAACTGGGATTCCATCGCGTGCGATAACCGCGATTTTCTCGTGATGGGTGACCCGTTCCAGACTTACAATGAGGAAGTGGATCGGTTCTTAGCCAAGCCGCGCACAGCCGACATTGCCACTGACGGCGGCGGCAGTTGAACGCTTAGGCAATCGTGCGTCGGAAGCTCCCAGAGATGCTGTAGGTAGCGTTCGTTGATTGTCCCTTTCGAGGAGTGAACGCAGCAAACCATACTTCTCCCCTTGGGCAAGGGGAGAGGACTAATGTGAGGGGCTTTTGAGTCTTGATGCGCCAATCGCTTTTGAGAAAACCCTCACCCTTCCCCTCTCCCTGCGATGGCGAGGCGACCCACATATCGCAGCCATTCCCAACGCGACCGATGTTGTATCGAAAGCCGGTTTTGACTGCGCTGCTGGTCCTGATTTTTCTGGCGTTCTTCGGAACTCTTGCGCTGAGTGCGCGGATGTTTCCTCGAAATTATGACTGGCGTTATCGCGTGATTTCGAATTTGCTCTCGCCGAGAGATAATCCCAGCCATTATTGGCTGCCGGCTTTCGGGATCATCTTCGCAGCGGTGCTGATGCTGCCGTTTGCCGGATATTTACACCGGAATTTGCAGGTCGTTTCGCCGCGCGCCGCCCGAGTATGTGCCGGAGCTTTGATCACCGGAATCCTTGCGCTGATTTGCGCATGCCTCGTTGTGCCTCAACACGTGCACGATGTTCTGGGAGTCCGGCGCCTCCATGAATTTATTGCCCGTTCAGCGGCAGGTTTCCTGGCGATCGGCATGCTCAGCGCCTGCTGGTGCGCATGGAAAGGCTTCCGAAAAAACCTGCTCCAGCCACGCTTGTTCTGGACGTGGTCGTTGGCGACGCTGCTGCCGCTGGCTGGGATTTTCGTAAGTGAATCTTTGTTGATCCTCACACGACTGAAACTTGACTGGGCGATTCCTATCCGCAGTGCCCTGCGACATTCTGTCGTCTGGCATCTCGGCTTTTGGGAATGGTCGGGTTCCGCGGCGGTGTTCGTATTTCTTTGCGCGACAGTCTTCTTAACGCCGTCGCAAGGAAACCTGGTCGTGAGCGCGGCTCAGGGTGCGCATGACAGAAAGCGCGGCCACGCCTCAGCCTTCAGTTAAGCCGATGCAGCGCGGAAATACCGTAATTGTCCTGG
This sequence comes from Verrucomicrobiota bacterium, assembly GCA_003218915.1. Classification (GTDB taxonomy): domain Bacteria; phylum Verrucomicrobiota; class Verrucomicrobiia; order Chthoniobacterales; family UBA10450; genus Udaeobacter. The sequence goes on along the minus strand of QHPC01000022.1, from coordinate 5,505 downwards.
AGATCTTGCGCCTCGGCGGCGACTTGTGCCGCGTCGAGCTCGATTTGTTTTGGGTCTTCTTCGGTCTCCACTTTGATGAACCCCTCGATTGGATGTTTTACCGCTTCGGCCAGGTCGTCTAACGATTTGATTTCTTTGCCGTTCACTTTCGTTACCGTCAAATAGGCCAGCTCATCGTAGCCAACTGTGCTGTTCGCTGGAAGGACTTGGCTGAGAATAACCACGCGCCGATTTTTGTCAGGAAAGAGCTCGGATTGGAAATGATCGAGGTAAACCAAACGTTGCGGAGCTTCTCTTTGCCAGTTCGGACCCCATTCTTTGAGATATTGACGGGAAAGCTCCTGAAAAATCAGGCCCCCGAGAACATAATATCGCGGTGGTTGATCGAGATTGTACGGCGGGCTGACATAATCCTTCGTGTCCCGGTGTTCGAGCGTGACATTTAGCTGCATTGGCTTGCCGTTCCGTTGAACGCGAAAAGGAACAACATCGCCGGCGTACGCGTGGGCCGTCAGCAAATTGGTGAACTCGATCTTGCCATAGAGCGGGTCCACGTAGTTTCCATTTTGATCGATTTCATTGTTCGCGACCGCAGTCACGATGTCGCCGACCTGGAGTCCCGCTTTCATTGCTGGCGTACCAGGCTCCACGTTCGTCACATAAACCCCACCGGCATTCTTGCCTTGTTCTTCGGCGAACTCACGCAGCGCGGGATCGCGCGTTGGAAAAAATGAGAAACCGGCGGTAGGAAACCCGCGATAATTCTGGTTTTCAGCATCCTTTAAAAAGTGCGTGATGACTGGCCCAGGGATCGCATCCAGCAGCTGTGAGCGCGAATCATAGCGCAGGAGCAAGCCAGCAAGCTTGTTTTTCTTAACAAGCGGCACTGTGTAGCTGTTCTCCCGGTACTGCATCGGGATGCTGACGCGGTATGTAAGAAATTCTCCAAGGTCGATTGGATAGGGCATCATTTGGACGGTCGTCACCAAGCCCTCCGTCGCGAGCAAC
>QHPC01000022.1:0-4471 GCA_003218915.1 Verrucomicrobiota bacterium | reverse complement strand
TTGGCTTCGTAATCAATCACCTCGACAGTGGCCGCGGTTTTTTCGCCAGACTCGGCGCGCTCGAGCTCGACGTAATTTTGATTTGCAACGAGGTCCGCTGTCACCAGGACTCGGCCTTTAGATAAAACTGCGCCAAGCGCGCGCTTTGAAAACGGCGCTTTCTTTTGCCACGGTCGGAAGTAATCGTAGGACTGTCCGGTGACGTTTACGCGAACGAGCGCGAGCTGCTTTTGCTTGTTCAGTGCGGAAGGTACGGAGGAATCCTTTTTGGCCAGCGCCCCACTGACCGTGAAAAGGATTAGTCCAAAAGCGATAAGAGAATGCCTGGTCATCTTTAGGTTTTGTTTGCTTGTTCGGTCCCTTTTGATGCCGGTTGTTCCTCGAGATTTTGCTCCTTCAGCACGTTGTAGCGCGTCTTGATTCGTTCGCGGGCAGCTTCTATCTGACTTCGATTGAGGACCAGCGGAGGTCCGTCGCCAATCATTCGAATAACCAGCCGTTCCGGCGACTCGGCGAAAGCGTTCGCTAATTCGTCAAGCGTCCGAATCTTCTTGCCATTTACTTCATCGACAATCCCGCCGCGGTAGGGGGACAGATATGTATTTATCGGGTCTGGCAGGATGTTGGCCAGCACAATGACATCGGGATGCTGAAGATAGAGTTGGTCCTGAACGAAATATTCGAAGAAATGACGGACCCGAAGGTCGGCTGTCCGATACGCCTCCAGCATGTCCAGGTCTAACGGTTGAAAAAGCAAACCGCCATACAGGACGTAACGCGGCCGCACACCGTAGCTGTGGCCGAGGACGGAGTACGGCCACGGCTTATATAATTTGATTTCCACGGTCATCGGGCGCTTGTTGCGCAAGATGTCTATCTTGACCGAATCGCCTTTGAACTTTCGCTCGACGACTTCCTCAAACTGAGCGCGCTCACCTTCCAGTTCGACATTCGCGTCGCTGGCGATGGGATGTCCGTCGATCGCAAGAAGAACGTCACCTGGGTAAAGAATGCCATCCGACGGCCCGGCCGCGACTACAGAACTCAGCAGCACGCCGCGATCGTCATCTTTTAATCCGAGAAATCTTCGCTGGGCTGGATTTTGTAATTTTGCATAGGTGACCGCAAGATCGGGATACTCGTCGTAATGCCCGTTGCTGATGTCCTGCAGGAACCGCTTTATTACCGGTGTGGGAATCATGTAGGCCACGCCTTGGGCCACATCACCGCTGTAACCCTGGAAGGCTACGCCGACTACTTTGCCGTCTTGCATTACCGGGCCGCCGCTGTTTCCCGGGTTAATCTGCGCGCTGATCTGGATCGCCAGATGCTGATCCACCGACGAGTGTGTGTAGAGCTGGAAATCGATCCTGGAGACGATCCCGGTCGTGACCGACATCCGCTCACCCCCAATCGGATAACCGTACGCCGAGACGGTCGATTCCAGCCCTGGAATCCCGCCCAGTTGCAATGACAACATGTTTTTGAAAAAATCGGGAGCCGGCACAGTGATCACTGCCAGGTCGCAATCGTTCGCTATGAATTGTACTTTCGCCGGATACTTATTGGGGTCGCCGTCCCTCTCGACGGTGAGGTAGCGGCTGTTAGCAACAACGTGTGCGTTTGTCATGATGCGATTGCCGCTGATGACGAAACCGGCGCCGACACCGCGCTCAAGCGCTCCGGCGTTCCAGGGCGCCTTATAATCCGGATCCACTGCGGTAGCCGTGATTCGGACGAGGCTTTTTTGGACTGGTCCGTTAGGCTTCGGCGGAGCAATCGGGACTGGAACTGGAACGACTTCTTGCGCAGGTGGGCTCGATCTCCATGGACCAGGCCGCTGTGGGCCTTGCGGCTCCATTGGGGGACGCGCCGGCGTGCTTTCCTGCGCGTCCAAAACCGGGCCGAGCAGGAAGATGGCGTAGATAAAAACAAGGAGACGCTTCATGGGCAGAAAGGCTGCAAACTTAAATAGCGTACTCGAAAACCAAGATTCGGATTTGCATTAGCAAGTGGCCCTTTCGGACAGAACAGACACGATAGACCCATTCTACGTTCAAATCTCTGATGGACCAAAAAGAGTTTGCCATCCCTCAAATGCCCGCGCGGTCGAGAATTGATTTCAGCACCTTTTTCGCCTCAAACACTTCACGAGCCAGGGCGTAAGCGGCTCGAGAATGTTTCATGTAATCGGCGTTGACCCGCTTCACGGCGTCGACAATTTCACCGAGGGTTCGGAAAGATAAAAGGCCCGTCTCGCCGCCGTAAAATTTCGTAAAGCCGGTTTCCTGAGTTATAACCGGTCGGCCTGCTGCGAGATAACACACGCTCCTATCGCTGAACCATCCGGTATTTAGGCGCACGTATTGGTCCTTGGCGACGGTGAACTCGCCCTTGGAACGCTGGACGTAATCTCGATAGAGCCAATAATCGACGCTCATTTGCAGCGGCGAAGTCAGCCGCCACCCTTTGAGCTCGAATCTTGCGCGGGTGGCGCCGTGCTCGATGTTGGTTGCCAGTTCAAATGTCTCACCCGCTTTTCTCGGCGCGGCAATGAACCGGAGAAATTCCCGCGATTTGCTCCAGAGATATTTTCTGCCGCGCCACGTTATGTCTTTCAGACCGCTGGTGGACCAATTGGCCACGGATGTAAACACAGACGCGCCAGAAGGGGCACGTCTTGTTCGCCAGAGATCAGTCACCACGGGTTGCCGCGTCGTCAGCCATTTGAATCCGTGAGTCGGGACGGGAAAGCTTTTGGTGCCGATGTTTTCGCCAAAGGTGAACAGGGCATGATGTCGTCCAAGATACTGAATTGTCGATTTCACGCCTTTATCGATCTTGATTTGCTCGACGCCGGGATCGCTCTCGATGTACAGGATGCGATCGGAAACGAGCAGATCGTCGTTGAATTCTTGGGCGCCGCAGATGTTCAGGATCGCGTCCGCTTCGCGATAAAGTTGCCGAATTCGTTTTAATCGGAGACCAGCAGTCGGATTGCCCGGTAGGTAACGCGCACAAAAGGCCCAGCGATTCCGGAATTCAAATTCTCGTGCCAACCGATCCAGAAGCCGGGCTGTGTAATCAAACTCAGTGGTGACTTCGAACGTTTCCGGGTTGTATGGAATTCGGGCTGAATCTTCGATGTAATAAACGTCGTGACCGAGTCGTTGTAGTCCAACGATGTAATGGATGTGCTGCCAGATCACGCCCGCAATGGGCATTGAGCCCATGAAGCCCATGACGACGATGCGCTTGCGCTTCATGAAGTAGGAAACGCCGAACTTCCAACGCCCAACATCCAGCATCCAATCTTCTGAATTGAACGTTGAACTGCCTGCTCGCGAAGTCTTCCGGCGTTGGGCGTTGAGCGTTGGGCGTTGAAACGAATCATTCTTTAAACCGTTTCACCACCACCGCCGGATTCCCGGCAACCACTGTGTTGGGCTCAACGCTCTTGGTAACCACAGACCCCGCTGCAACAACCGAGTTTTCGCCGATACTGACGCCTTTTAAAATTACCGCGTTCATCCCAACCCAGACGTTGTCCGCGATTTTCACAGGAGCGGTTTTCAACTTCGGACGCGCGGGCCGATTTTTGAAATAGGGCGCCAGGGCTTGCGCATCGATGAGACGCTGGGCTGGCTCGAGCGGGTGAAAATCGGAATCCGCGATGCCGACGTTCCAGGAAACCAGGCAATACGATCCGATCTCGATCTTGTCGTCAGCCATGATCAGCGCGCCGTTGAGCAACGTGAAATCACCGATCGTGCATCGGCCATGTTCGCCGACAGAAAACGAACACCCGGCGTAACACGAAACATGCCTGCCGATAATGACGGCGCCTGATGTTTTGCTGCGAAGCTTTCGAAAGATTTGCGCGCTCTCGCAATAAAATCCTTCGCCGAATTCGACATTCGGTGGGATCGGATCCGGCCACCAGTCGCCTTCGACGTGTCGATCTTCTCTGATGTTACTCATGAATTCGCGCACAGCCTTCGCGCTTATCTCGTGGGGAATTTTCCTGATGCATATAGTTTTGCGTAAATCCCACCGCGTGCGATCAGCTCCGGGCCACGCCCTTTTTCGACGACGCGCCCGTGTTCGAGCACAATGATTTGATCGAGCCCATGGATCGTCGCGAGTCGATGCGTCGCAATCAAAGTTGTCCGGCCGCGCATTAATTCCTGGATGGTTTCCATGATGGCAGCTTCGGTTGTGGGATCGAGTGCCGACGTGGGTTCGTCCAGCAGCAAGATCGGCGCATTCTTCAAAAACGCGCGGGCAATACCGATGCGCTGACGCTGGCCAACGCTCAAGTGCCCACCCCGTTCGCCCACAGTGCTGCCGTAGCCGTCCGGCATCTGTCGAATAAACTCGTCTGCCTGCGCCCGGCGCGCCGACTCGATAATTTCTTCTTCTGTCGCTTCGGGCCGGCCGTATGCGATGTTTTCTCGGACGGTTGTGGAAA
>QHPC01000021.1 GCA_003218915.1 Verrucomicrobiota bacterium | reverse complement strand
CTGGAAACTTCAGGCCGATGCCGGGAAGTCCCATGCGCTCGCCTCGTTCTGGGGACGTTATGGAGTTGCATGAATGGTAAAACCGCACAATTGTATGGTATTACCGCACAATCCAATTCCCTCGCTGAAATCCTTTCTTCCAATGTGAAGGCGGAGGTTTTTCGCCTCCTCTTTGGCTTGGATGGACAACCGCTTCATGTCCGCGAGCTGGAGCGTCGCTCGGGATTGGCCATTGGCACCGTGCGGCAAGAGCTTGAGCGACTGACCAAGCTCGGCCTGATCGCGGCCCGTGCCGATGGCAATCGCAAATATTATACTGCTCGAGAAGATCATCCTCTCTATCCGGAAATTCGCGGTCTGGTTCTGAAAACCAGCGGCTTGGCTGACGTCCTACGGCGCGCGCTCGAAAAGGAAGAACGCATCACTCTCGCGTTTATCTTCGGATCAATCGCGCAAGCACGCGAACAAGCGCATAGCGACATTGATCTACTGATCGTGGGCGACATCGGGTTGCGTCAGGTAACAAAGCTGCTCGGCGGCGTCGCCGATAAAGTCGGCCGCGAGATCAACCCGAAGGTTTTCACGCCGCAAGAGTTTCGGCGACGCAAACGGGCTGATGATCCTTTTCTTAGCCGCGTCCTGGCAGCGCCACGCATTTTTGTAATCGGAAACGAGCATGAGCTTGGAAACTTGGGCTAAGAACGGCTGGCTGCGTCCGCACAAAATCACCCGGCAAGAGATTGTCGATCTTCTCGGCGTAATCGAGCGCGATCTCAAAGACGCACAACGTGATCTTTCCGCTGATTGGAAATTCGGCATTGCCTACAACGCGGCCCTTCAGCTCTGCACGATTTTGCTCAATGCGTCCGGTTACCGGCCTGAAAAACTCCAGGCCCACTACCGAACTTTACAGTCGCTCCCGTTAATCCTCGGAGCGGAGCGCAAAGACGACGGGGATTACCTTGACACCTGCCGCAAGACGCGTAACACGGCGGAGTACGATTCAGCCGGCGTTACGAGCGAAGCTGACGCCAAAGAACTGATCGAATTCACAAAGCGCTTGCGCGAAGACGTGCTCGATTGGCTGAAGAAAAATCATCCCGAGCTGGTTCGATGAGGCGAGATAAGCGCTATAAAGCTTCTTCGATTGAGCCCCGGAATTTTCTGGCGCGTCCGCTCGCCACTTCTTCTTTCGCTTTGGTATGCAGGTTGTGAGCGATCTTTCTCATTTCGCCCGCGCTAAAGCCATAAACAGAAGCGGCGCAAACGCGACGCCCCTTAAGCTGTTGCGAGTTCGCGGACATGTGCGAGGTCGCGTGAGTCAGGTCGCCAAGACCGGCTCATGCTGAAGCAGCAACAGCTCTGATCGATTTAATTCCGTCACCGCGATGGTACCGCCTTTGGAATCGAGAAACTCGACCTCATAAACATCCGGCGCCAACACCTCAACCACGGTGCCGACTTGCCCTGTCACCAGTCGCTCTTCGGGCTTGTCCACGAGGAGCGCTACGACATCAAGAGTTTTGAGCGGCGTCTTTGGCATGACAGCAATTATACCACGTAGCACGTTACTAATCGAGGGAAGTTCTCGCCCGTTCGAATGATCCAGATGCTTCGGACTCGTGCTGTTTTTCGCCCGTGGCTCAGCTCAAATTCAATCAGTTAGCGTTGGCCGTAATCGGTTTTTCTTCCTAGCTGACAATCTTCGTTGGTCGCGATCTCCGATAATTTGTCGCGCAATCACTCTGCGTCATCAGCTTCCAACTCTAAGGCGGCCGCGAAAACACGCGCTTTGTGTTTCCCTTCTTTATGTTCGGCGCTTAGCGAGTAATCGCGGAGCTTGGCGATGTCGACAAAAGCACGTTCTGCATTCGGGAGCTTCATGGTTCAGGCTGTCGCTCACTGTGGCATGGAGTGTAAGTTCAAACAGCTGAATGTTCGAGCCGAGAAAGTGTTCCTCACATTACGGAGTTTGCGTTACGCACTCTGCGTAATGACACGGGGCTCCGACCTCTTGCAAAGCGAGATCAACTCGGCATCCGGTTTTTGCGGGAGCGGGAGCAGGCGTACTCGCGCAGTTTGACGACGCCTGGATAGGTCTGTTTGAGGATCTCTTTCATCCGTGGAGTGTGTGTGCTGATCGATCGTTATCGCAGCGCGGGTCTCGCTGCAATCGCTCACGATTTCTATTCAGGCGGTCGGCACGATATGCTGCACGAAACAAATCGCCGCGACGTGATCACCAACCTGCTGGTCTGGATTTCCGGGGTTCTGAAAAAGTCATCCTGATTCTCCGCGGGCAGTGCTTCGACGTCTGATTTGGTCGAATCGATTGCGCGATTCGGGCCAGACGTAATCGTGGAGGTGTTGCTTGGCACTCTAGGGATCCAGAGGACATAGGTTTTGCCGGCAGCAAGCCGGGATAGCCAGCGCATCCCGGACGCGGACCGCCAACGAGCTTGCCATGCACAGCGTGTTTCAATACAGTCGGCGCCCAGAGATTCAGCTGCATATGCAAAATCCACCCACCGTTTCCACTCCCGTGAGGAAGCTGCTGGAGAGGGTCGACAACGAACAGCTGATCCTGCCAGAAATTCAGCGCGACTTCGTCTGGCAAAAACGCAGCGTAATGCTCCTTTTTGATTCCTTGTTCAGAGGCCTGCCAATCGGCCACATGCTAGTTTGGAAAGCCAAACGAGCCGTCGCGGCAAGAGCATTCCACGGCAGGAAGTTACGAACCGGCCAAATTCTCGAAAACTTTTACGGTTACCTGTTGGATGGCCAACAACGACTAACAGCGCTGTCCCGAGTCCGAGATGGTGACGAAGAATACCCGTTGATGTTTTGCACATGGCCGAAGCGTGAAGAAGAAGGAGATGAAACGTTCGTCTGGCAAGCGAAATGGAACAGCAACGATCCTTGGTACGTGTCTGTAGCAGATGTGCTGCAGAAGCGCTTCGATGTTCTCGGCTACCTCAAAAACATCCAAGCCAAACGAGTACTATGAACGGATCTTTGAACAGCGGATGCATGACGACCTCTTCGGACTCACCCAAATACTCGATTACGCCGTAGGCGTGATCGAGTACGAGACTGAGGACTATCGAGAAGCCACTCAGGTCTTTATTCGGTTCAATTCGACCGGAAAGCGGCTTAGCAAAGGCGACCTGTTCCTAGCGGAACTTGCCGTGCAGGTCCCTGGCTTGGCTACGAAAGATCTGCAGCGAGTCGCACAGAAGCATCCGAATTTCGAATTCACAATGCCGTTCTTAACACAGTGTCTTCTCGCTGTTTGCACCGGTCGCCTCAAAACGAAAGCGAAAGAAGCTTGGAAAGACGAAAACGGAAATGATTACACCCAAGCGCACATAAAAGAAGCTTGGCGCAAGACGGAACGGGGCGTTGAACACGTGATCCGGTTCCTAACAAGCACAGTCCGGTGGCAATCAGCGGACTTGATCCCATCATTCAATGCATTGATTCCACTCATCGTGATTGCTGCTGAAAATAGCGGCATCACTCCACGGGACGCCGAGCTCGCGCGGAGATGGCTACTGCTCGCCGGTGTTCGCGCATATTTCAGCGGCTCCGTCCATAGCGAGATCGACAGAATCCTGCGTCGCCTGAAAAAACGAATGTCAGTGCGCGAGTTGTGGAATGCAACGGCGCGAAGCCTTCGCAAAATCGCGCCATCAGATTTTCAGGTATCACGAATTAGTGGGTCCGTGACTTCGATGTATCTCTCTATGCTTGCCGAGCGCGACGCGCGCGATTGGCTCGACCGCCACTTCCGGCTCGACGGCAAGGTGCATGGCCACAATGCACAGCTGCAAATTCACCACTTCTTCCCTAAATCTCTTCTGAAGAAGCACGGCCGTGGTGAAGATCAGATCAACACCTTCGGCAACTACGCGGTGATCAGCAAGGGCTCAAACTTGGACGTACTCGCCGAAGAGCCCGCCACCTACATGAAACGCATCCCCGTCTCGGATTCTGAGTTAGAGAAACAATGTATTCCACTCGATCGCGATTTGTGGCATGTCGGACAATATGACGATTTCCTTAGAGAACGGTCTCGTCTCTTGACGGCGTCCACCAACGCGTTTCTGGGGAAAAATTAGGTGGAATTCGGCTGATGCACTGTGCGTCGAGAGTATCCGAACCCCCATTCTCGATGCGAAGGAGCAGATGATTCGTCCAGGATGCGAGTCGACCAAAACGAGCGGAACGCGTCTCGTTGTTTTCCCACACTTGACCCTTGCACGCAGCATCGAGTCTTCTCAGACCGAGCTGGCGAAAAGCGGTTCCGGCAAGATATTAAAGAGGCTTCTACCTGACGCTGCGTGGGCGCGCCAAGAACGGGCCGTCGCCTGGCCCTCATACATATTATGAGGACACCGGGCGATTGGCGGATGAGCCTCGTCTGGATTTCCGGTGTTCTGGACAAGGTTCGCTAAAATTCTCGCGGCTTATGCCGCGTGCTTCGCAAGTTTTTCGTCAACGTCAGATATATCGAACGACACATCCCAGGCCCATTCTCCAAATCCGCCATGCCCGTTCACAGCATTAACCCACTCCGCAAGTGCACTGTGCTTGGCTTTCGCTTCCGGCACATCTTGGCCTTTAACCTCCAACACCAATTGCACCCCGTTCGTTAGCCGAATCATAAAATCCGGCCGGTATTTCCTTACGACACCTCTAAACACGTAAACGATCTCGAAGCCGAGATGGTCATTCTTCACCCACGCTTCGACGCTTCGGTTGCGGTCGATGTGAAATGCCTCCGTCGCTTCCCAAGTTGAATCAAACACGCAGAAGTTGATGTGTGACTTTTTGGTCGGCTCGCACGGTTTGCCAGTATACCACGTCAGCATCTCACTCGTGGAACGAATCGGCTTCACCGTGTCGAATATTGGGACGAGCGCTTCGGTGCTATCGCTCTTCAGCCGATCAAAAACGTGCTGAACAATCTTGTTCATGTTCAACGTCAGAAGTATGCGGCGTTTCAAATCGTCTTGGTAGAACAGCGGCGGCTCTATTTCCAACGCCGGCGAGCGGATAAAGCGATCAACATTCGCGATCACTTGCGAGAGTAGTAATTCTTTGCTCCCAGGCCATGAAGGCTGGATCAACTCGAAAATGCTTCCCGCAGCTTCGAAAATGATTTTTTGCAGTCGGAACCGCTCGCCCAATCGCTGCAAATCGATTTCAGAAATTTTCGAGATGTCGGGTTTGCCGTCGACAATCGGTGCGAGCTCGACGAGCTGCGCTGTGTCGGCTGCATTCAATCGCAGTGGCTGCATTTTCGATTCGTCAAACGTCAGCCGCGTTTTGAATGACCGATCCACGCGGACAACGTTAGGCCACTGAATAAAGAACTCTTTCTCCCGTTCTTTCAGAGGCATTACCGCTGTTTTGAACGATGGCGGCGGCGGCGGCGTTCCGGTATCTCGCTCGTGCGGTAAAAACGTAAACGGCACTCCGAAAATGTTCACGTACTCCGCATCGAAGAGTTTCGTTTCTGGATTCAGCTCGTACGAGGTGCGACGCAAACCGCGACCGACCACCTGTTCACACAATAACTGACTCGAAAACGCCCGAAGTCCCATGATATGGGTGACAGTCTTCGCATCCCAGCCTTCGGAGAGCATTCCGACTGAAATCACGTTCTGGATTTGCTCCCCTGGCGCACCAAGCCGGCCCACAGTATCGACTGTTAAGCGCAACAGTTCGCCTTGTTCTTTTTTGGTAAGCTTGCGCGGACCTTCGGATTCTTCTTCGCCATTCACCGATTCCTCAGCCAACGTCGCTTCATCTTTCGATTCAGCCTCACTGAGCACTTTCGAATCGATGTGCAACGTGCCATCCGGATTGCACAGCTCTTCGATCAGGACCTTGCCTTTATCGAACGCGTTTTTGATGCGCGCCGCTGTCTCGGTCCGGTTCGCAACCGTAATCACAACGGGCGGAGTTCTGGCGCCTAGGCTTTCCCAAGATCGCTTCGTTTCGAGCCAATCTTTGCCGAGAAGATAATAGCCGTTGAGAACGAGATCGGGCAGCGGTTCTTGAGGCTCGGCCGGCCGATTCAAATCGTCTTTAACTTCGCGATCCATATACAGGTGATAAAATCGCGACTTATAATTCTTCGAGAACTTCCCATCATCGCGAATCACGACCCGAGGCGTCTTCACAAGACCCGATTCGATCGCGTCGTTCAGACCAAAATCGCTAACGATCCATGTAAACAAGGATTCTTCGGTCGACGTTTTCCCGCCTCATCACTTAGTGCTCCGCGCTTGTCGACACTCCGCCGTTTCGCGATCTGCTTATCGATTTCCCAACTGAGCACATGCCAGTTGTGAATCACCACTCGGCCTTGTCGTAGAGACTCGCCCAGCGCCGGCGGGACAATCGCAAAGTCAGTGTAATAGTTTTCCGCCTTCAGCGGGTCTAACACCTGCAGCCGGCTCTTTACCGTCAGGCCCGGTGCGATCACGAACACATTCTTTGAGAATCGGGCGTCCTGTGGATAAGCGACTTTGTTGAGGATCTGCCAGGCAATCAGCATTGCCATCACTGTTGTCTTGCCACCGCCCGTCGCGAGCTTACTGCAAATTCTTGGAAACGCCCCGCCGTCGCTCGGTATCTCAATTCCGGTGCGTTCAGTCGCCGCACTCTCGCGGAGCCAAATTAACGTTTCGATCGCCTCGAGCGTGCAGAAGAAAAATTGCCGCGAGGCATCGCGCTGCTCAGGATCATTCCAATGTTCAAGCAGTCGCTTCGTCATTCCGGTTACGCCCGGGTAGCCCGATTCGCGCCACGCTTTCACACGCGGCCGGATTTGATTTACGAGCGGTATCTCGACAAAAACTCCCGGATCATCGAATGACCGTGAATCAGGAGTTGCTTTGATATAGCCAGCTGGTCGCCGCTTGCCCTCTTCCAGAGAAAACTCGCGTTTCTCTCGATTGTATCGCCAGAACCGCATCGGCTCTGCGAACGGCGAATTAATAATGAGATGCGTGATTCCTTCGGCCATCTCAGCTCCTTCTCCGCGCGCGGTAGCCGCGTGCTCCCTCTTCTCGCACGTGGAAGCCAATCTCGCGCTGCGGCTTTTTCGGCGGTATCATCAACTGCCGGATCGCTTCGATGATTGCACTAATCTCCTCATCATGTTTTCCGACCCGTGCTTCCAGCTCCGCGAATTTGCGCGCCAGTTCCCGGTTCGTCTCGAGGGCCTCCCTGAGTTTTACGAAGGCGCACATGATGGCGATATTCACCTGCACTGCTCGCTGGCTTTGGAGCACGCTCGATAGCATAGCGACACCTTCTTCCGTAAACGCATGGACCTCTTTCGAAAATTTCAGGCCGGACAAGGATGTCACAGATTGTGATATCCTCCCGATTTCCTGGCGAGAAAGCCGGAACATAAAGTCCGGCGGAAACCGGGTCGCATTGCGCTTCACCGCTTGATTGAGAGCTCGCGTTTCAACGCCGTAGAGCGCGGCCAGATCGCGATCGAGCA
>QHPC01000020.1 GCA_003218915.1 Verrucomicrobiota bacterium | reverse complement strand
ACACGTTGCAACGCACGCCAGCACCGACCTCGATCCATGTCGATTACTCGACCGAGCTAAACGAACAACAGCTCGCAGCAGTGACTGCGGCGCCGGGTCCGTTACTCGTGATCGCGGGGGCCGGCTCGGGGAAAACGCGCACGCTCACCTATCGCGTGGCTTACCTGCTCGAAAATGGGATCGATCCTCGCAATATTCTGCTTCTCACGTTCACGAACAAAGCTGCGCGCGAAATGCTGGACCGTGTGGCGAATTTGCTGCCGATCGACGCCAGCGGACTCTGGGGTGGCACATTCCATTCGATAGGAAACCGGATCTTGCGCCGGCACGGCAGCGCGCTCGGCTACTCGAGCGCTTTCACCATCATGGACCGCGAAGATCAAAAGGATTTGATCGATGCCGTCGTAATCAGCGCCGGAATTGATCCGAAGGAGATTCGATTTCCGAAAGGCGATGTACTCGCGGAAATTTTTAGTTTTGTCGTCAATACGGAGAAACCGGTGGAGGAACTGCTTGCGGAGAAGTTCCCCTATTTCCTGCCGCTACTCGAGAAGATTCAGGACGTTCGGGAGCGCTACGAAAAAAAGAAAAAGGCAACTAACTCGATGGATTTCGACGACTTGCTGCAAAAAACATTGTCGATGTTTCAACAGCACGAACGAATCGCGGAAATTTATCGGCGGCAGTTTCAGTTTATTCTCGTCGATGAATATCAGGACACGAACAAGATCCAGGCTGATCTCGTCGATCTGCTCGCACGCGACCATCGCAACGTCATGGTGGTGGGGGATGATGCGCAGTCGATCTACTCGTGGCGCGGCGCCAACTTTCAAAACATCCTCGAATTTCCAAAGCGTTATCCGGATGCGCAGGTGTTCAAGATCGAGATGAACTATCGCAGCGTGCCGGAAATTCTGGAAGTAGCGAACGCGGCCATTGCCGCAAACGTTCACCAATTTCGCAAGCATTTAAGCGCAACGCGCGAATCAGAAGCGCTGAAGCCAGCCCTTGTGGCGCTAAACGACGGTGCGGAGCAAGCGCAGTTTGTGGCGCAGCGAATCCTCGAACTGCGCGATGAAAATGTTGATCTCAACGACATCGCGGTGCTCTACCGCGCGCATTATCACGCGGTCGAGCTGCAGCTGGAGCTGTCACGGCGCGGCATACCTTATCAAATCACCAGTGGCATCAGGTTCTTCGAGCAGGCGCATATTAAGGATGTCACCGCGTTTATTCGCTTCGTAGCCAATCCTCGTGATGAAGTCGCATTCAAACGCATGGCGAAATTGCTCCCGGGCATCGGGAATCGCACGGCAGAAAATCTTTGGCGCGAATGGGAGAACGCCGTTGCGGCCGCGGGCGACTTGTCCGCCGTAGCCTTGGTGAAGGCGGCTGACCGCGGCTCTGCAGCAACGTCCACGGAAGCCGGGGTCAACGATCCGCCTCAGGGGGGCTACAGTTTTGGCAACGCGCTAGCGATCATGAAAGTTCCCCAGAAATCAAAGAAGGCGTGGGAGCAACTCGCGCACACGCTGGACGAAATCGCTCCGGCTGGTCAGCCGAATATGCCATCGGAAATGGTCACGTCCGTGGTCGAAGCGATCTACGACGATTATGCCAAAGCGAACTTCACAAACTACGAGCTTCGCCGCGAAGATTTGAATCAGCTCGCAATCTTTGCGCGGCAGTTTAAGGACGTGCACGAATTTCTTTCGCAGTTGGCGCTGATCAGCAACGTGGATGCAGAAGCCGCTTCAACTCAGATAAGCGACAAGGAAGCGGTCAACCTTTCCTCAGTGCACCAGGCCAAGGGTCTTGAGTTTCACACAGTGTTCGTAATCTGGCTGACTGACGGAATGTTTCCGAGCAATCGCTCGCTCGATACACGCGACGCACTCGAAGAAGAACGGCGTCTATTTTATGTGGCCATCACACGCGCGCGCGACGAATTGTATCTCACTTATCCGCAGATGCGTCTGAGCGGAGGGTATGGCGACGTTTTCCAGCGGCCCTCGCGTTTTCTGCAGGAAATCCCAAACGAGTTAGTAGAAGATTGGCAAGTGCAGCGCCGGTGATTCGATAATTGTCATTCCGAGCGGAGCGCAGCGAAGTCGAGGAATCTCTTACTGTTTGATAAAACGAATTTGTAATCAGAGATGTCTCGACTTCGCTCGACATGACAAAGTGACGTGTGGACATGATGAATCTTTCCCCTGAACAAAAGATTGCTGGTGTTCTCGTGCCGCTGTTTGCGTTGCGCGGGGCAGACGATTTAGGAATCGGCGACACCGGCGCCCTCCGGGAATTTATCGATTGGGTTGCGCAAATTGGATTCAAGCTTGTCCAACTCCTGCCCATCAACGAGACCGGGGCCGACAACAGCCCATACAACGCGATCAGTGCGATGGCGATCGAACCAACCACGTTGCACCTAGCGCTAAACTCGTCGCCAGATTTAACACGCGAAGACTTTGATGCTGCAATTGCTGGCGCCGATCTTCGCAGTCTTCGTGTTGGCGAAGTAAAATACCGCCAAGTCAAAAAACTGAAGCGGCGCATCTTAGAGAAAGCGTTTGCGAACTTCTCCGCGAACGCCAGCGAAGAACGGCAGTTGGAATTCGAAACATTTTGCAAAGAAGAAGCCGCATGGCTGCGAGATTATGCCTTTTTTCGCGTCCTAATGGAGGAGAATGAGGATTCCGCCACTTGGAATCGATGGCCAGCGCAGCATCAGTCAATAAAAAGGGCGCGAAACTGGTTACGCGGCCTGCCGCAAGATCGACAAGCAGGGCTGGCAACCCGTCAAGATTTCTTCTGTTATGTGCAGTGGATTGCGCACCAACAATGGCGCGCAATCAAATCATACGCTGAGGAACGCGGCGTGGCCCTGATGGGCGATATTCCATTCGGCGTCAGTTATTACAGCGCCGACGTTTTTGCCCAGCCTGATGAATTCGTGCTTGATTGGTGCGGCGGAGCGCCTCCCGAGCCTTACTTCAAGGACGACGCTTTCACGCAAAAATGGGGACAGAACTGGGGCATTCCGCTTTATCGCTGGGACAGAATGCGCGCGGGCAATTTTCAGTGGTGGCGCGAGCGCGTCCGGGCTGTCCGGCGCATTTTTCACCTCTTTCGCATTGATCACGTTCTTGGATTTTATCGCATCTATGCCTTCCCGTGGCGGCCGCGGAAGAACAAGCAATTTTTTCCGCTCGATTGGAATCAAATGCTCGAACGAACTACCGGCCGCGCACCACATTTTGTTCCGCGAGACGACGACACCCCCGAAAACTCCGAGGCGAACAAACGCGAAGGCGAAGAATACTTGCGCGTTGTTCTGGACGAAGCTGGGGCCACGCGAGTGATCGGCGAAGACCTCGGCCTTGTTCCTGATTACGTACGACCAAATCTGCGCGCGCTCGGGATCGCGGGATTTAAAATCCCGCAATGGGAGGTTCGTGGTGAACAAGTCACGCCCGGAAATGAATACGAGCGGCTTTCCGTTGCGACTTATACAACGCACGATCACAAACCGATCCGCGCTTTGTGGGAAGAAGCTTTTGAGCATCCGACGGCGACGTCGGAACAATCACGAATCGATTTAGCAAAAATCGCAACCTTCGCAGGGTTCGATCTAGGAATCGACCGCGTTGATTTTGAAAAACATTTTTACCCTGCGATCATGGGAGCGCTTTTCGGAAGCGAGGCATGGCTCGCTATCGTCATGATCACCGATCTGCTGGCGCGCAAATACCGCTTCAACGTACCTGGGACTAAGGCAAACTTGAATTGGACACGGCGAATCCGGCGCTCGATCACGCAGCTGATTTCCAGTCCCAAAGAGCAAAAGCGACTGCGGCTGATCCATGAGCTACTGGTAAGAAGCGGCCGCGTTTAAGTACGTTTCGGTAACACACGCGTCTCGCGTGTTGGTTTCGGCGTCGCGCCGAAACAGGCTGTCCTCAAAATCTCCTTGCTCCGGGGCGGTACGAACTCACAACAAAAGGTCGCGATCGCGAGGACGCGCTCGCCAACACGCGAGACGCGTGCGCTACCCAGATCTCGCCTTATGAGCTTTTCTCAATCGGTGCGCCAACTCTGTTGCCCCATTCCGTCCAGGAACCGTCGTAGTTCCGCACGTTATTTAGTCCGAGCAGATAACTGAGCACGAACCATGTGTGACTCGAACGCTCGCCGATGCGGCAATAAACGACTGTCTCCTCTTTGGGTCCGACTCCGCATTGATCGAAGTAGATTTTTGCCAGCTCTGAAGCCGGCTTGAACGTGCTGTCGTCGTTGGTGGCGGTTTTCCACGGCATACTCTTCGCCCCGGGGATATGACCGCCGCGCAGGACGCCCTCCTGCGGATACTCGGGCATGTGCGTAATCTCGCCCTTGAATTCGCCCGGTGAGCGCACATCGATCAGCGGCTTGCCGTTTTTACTTTGCGCCAATGCTTCATCGAAGAAGGCGCGAATTTCTTTGTCGAATCGTTTCTTCGGCACTGGATAATTTGTCTTTGCATATTTGGGGGCGTCGCGCGTCATGGGACGGCCTTCCGCTTTCCATTTGTCGCGACCGCCATTCAGAATTTTCACTTTCTCGTGTCCAAAGAGCCGGAACGCCCAGAGTGCGTAGCAGGCCCACCAGTTGGCTTTGTCACCATAGAAAATGCAGGTCGTGTCTGGCGTGATGCCGTTGCGGCTGCAAAGCTCCGCAAATTTCTCAGGCGAGATATAGTCACGAATCACCGGGTCTTGCAGATCAGCGCGCCAGTCGATGTGCACTGCGCCGGGAATATGTCCGGTATCGTAAAGAAGAACGTCTTCATTCGACTCCACGATCCTGATTCCATCGTCTTTGAGATGTTTCTCCAGCCGCTCGGTCTCCACCAGCGCCTCAGGATGCGCGTATTCGGTAAGTTGTGTAGCCATAGGAAACAAACTTCAGGCGGCGCCGACAACCCGGCAAGGGGTTTTACAATTTCATCGCCGATGGAGCCTCACGACCATGCCGAAAACTCCGGTCGGACCCGGCCAAGCAATTTCGGTCAACGAGGGACTACGGTCTTAATGTTTCTTTGCTTGCAAGAGCTTGATGGCGTCGCGCAACTCCGCGGCGCGCTCGTAGAGCTCTTTTGCAATCGCAGTTTCCATCTCGCGCCGCATGATCTCCAGCTTGGAAAGCGGGCGTTTCGCTTTCACTTCCTCGAGCCATTCGTCGAGAAATGCGATCTCGGAACTCTTCGACACCAGCTCCGGAAAGTTTGACTGTTGCAAAAAGTCAACGATCGCGTCGCGGCCATGCTCAATTTCGGCTATCGCCTCCGCAAATTTACCCTGGCCGAGAAAAATGGAGGCCTTCGCACGAGTGTTCATCATGAGCACGTAAGGACGGAATTGTTGGAGACTCCAGGAAAATTCCTCGCGGTCTGTATGCTGGGAGACAAAGGTGAAAAGATCCAGGTTGCGCTGCGTATCGCGCACCACGCCTTCGAAGTCATTGATCTGAAAGAGGCTCAGATAACGATGATAATATTGGATACCTTCCTGTTGGAGTTCTGCGCATTGTTCAGGCGTCAGTTCGTAGGTTTCGCCCTTCGCCCCGGCGCGGGCCACGCGCCTCTGATGATATTCCAGAAGCGACTCACAATTGTGCGGACGCCGGCCATCCGGTCGCCCGGCCAATTCCATTTGCAACACGCCTAGATCGACCCGCAGCTGCAATTTCTCACGGCCATCCAGCCCCGCGATTTTGCGCACCTTGATATTCCCATTCTCGTGTGGCCAATCCTTCAGGATCGTATTGAGGTCCAAACTCATCGTAACTAAACATCGGACACTTAAGGTTGCCTTGTCAATAATATCGCAAACTGGTGGAGATCTTGCGCTGCGATGCATTACCGGGGCGATCGCAGCGCGCCCTGTTATCGGTTTTGCACCCGACACGCCTGCCGCTACAATGAGGAAAATGGAAGACGCGATCGAGTCGTTTATCCGTTTCCTCGCAATCGAGCGCGGCCTTTCCGAAAATTATCAGCTCTCTACACAAAGATCGCTGAGTGAATTCGCGCGCTGGTGTGCAGCCAGGAAAAAAATTGAAGACGCGCGCGCGGTGACATTGCCAGCGATCAGCGAATATCTCGCCGATCGCAAGCGCGCCGGACTTTCCGCTTCTTCGATCAAACTCATCGTGGTCGCGTTGAAGATCTTTTTCCGGTTCCTGGTCGCTAGAGATCAGCTTCAACGCGATCCGGCTGAAGCGCTGGCGCTTCCGCGAATCGAGCGATACCTCCCTGAAACACTGAACGAATTACAAATCGAGGAGTTCCTGGAAAGGATCGACACGAATGCTCTTCACGGGTTACGTGATCGGGCGATGATCGAACTGCTTTACGCAAGCGGTCTGCGCATTTCGGAGCTGGCAAACACGCGTCTTGAGAATTTCAACTTCGAGGAGCGAGTTGTACGGATAACCGGCAAAGGAAACAAGACGCGCCTTGTGCCGGTGGGCCGCAAAGCATGCGAAGCGCTGGCAGCGTACCTGTCCACTGAGCGGCCGAAACTGGTGAAGCACCGTAGCAGCAGCGAAATTTTTCTTTCCCAGCGGGGCACCAAACTGACAACAGCGCGCATCTGGCAGATCGTGAAAGAACATGCCCGACGCGCCGGACTCGAACAGCGCATTTACCCTCACCTTCTGCGACACAGCTTCGCGACGCATCTGCTGGGGAACGGCGCCGATCTTCGCATCATTCAGGAAATGCTCGGCCACGCCGACATTTCCACGACGCAAGTCTACACCCACGTCGATCAACAGCGATTAAAAGCTGTGCATCGCCAATTTCATCCCCGGGCCTAATCACTACGCTGAGGCTACTCGACCAAGTTTGCGTTTGATCCCGTATCGAGCATCGAGTATCGAGCATCCGCGCTTGAGAGGCGCTGTTTATGAAGCGAATTCTGCTGCTGATCATTGCGGTCGCCGTTGCCGCATGCGCTGGTTGGTACTACTGGAATTTTTCACAACAGGCTTCGAGTGCTTCTGTGAGCGCGTTTCTCCCGCGGGGAACAATTTTTCTGGCGCACATGCCGGACTTTAGTCGCACACGCGACGAGTGGCGTCAGTCGGATATTTACCAACTATACCGCGAACCGGCCGTGCAGGATTTTCTGCGCAAGCCGCTGGACAACATGCCAACCTCGAAAGCTTTTGGGACCCTGCAGGAGATCGAACAGCTGGACCCGAAGAACGCCTTCTTCGCCTTGACGTCCATCAGCGATAGCGCTCCAAGCGTTGTGGGAGGTTTTCGTTTTCGCGGGACCCAGGAGGATGCTGAAAGGGTCATCGGCAAATGGCGCGGGATGCTTTTGGAACAACGGTCAGGCACAAAGGGCGAGAAACTTCAGTATCAGGGCCATGAAATCGACGTGGTCACAGCGACTCCGTTTACTCTGGCAACAACATATGATGGCCCATGGTTCTTCGCGGCAACAAACGTGACGGAATTAAAGGCGCTGCTCGATCGCGTCGACCATCGCGCGAAAGATTCAGGGGCAACGCTTGATAAGGACGAAGCGTACCGGACAGCTACCTCGCACCGGCCATCGAACTACGCAGCGTTTTTCTATCTCCAACCCAAAGCATTTTCGGAGCGACTTGCCGCGTTGCGTGCTGCAGTCCGATCAAGCCCGACTCCCGGCGAGACCACCATGCTTGAAAAAATGCGGTGTATTGCGGGTTCGTCGCGATTTGAGAACGGAAAAATACGCGACGTGCTTTTTCTCGGAATGCCAAAGCTGGAGACTGATGGTACGCTCAACCGCTCCTCGCTAACGCTTGGAACAAAGGAAACATTTTTCTATCTGGCGATG
This sequence comes from Verrucomicrobiota bacterium, assembly GCA_003218915.1. Taxonomy (GTDB): domain Bacteria; phylum Verrucomicrobiota; class Verrucomicrobiia; order Chthoniobacterales; family UBA10450; genus Udaeobacter. Next base: position 5,212 of record QHPC01000020.1, on the reverse strand, counting down.
CTGCTCAATCTCGGGGAAAAGATGGAAACACTAAACCAGGCCGCTACGCTGGGCTTTACTTCTGACGCTGCCAGTGTTGGACATGGCCAGGGCCAGCAAGATTATCGAAGCGTTCACACGCGCCGATGAAGGCGCAATCTGGACGCAAACGGAGAAGGACGGCGTTCGCTATTTCTCGAAACAGTCCGCCGCCACACTTGTCGCAATCACTCCAACGATCGCGTTGTCTGGCCAGATTCTTATCGCCGGTTTGAATCCCGTGTCAGTAGAAGAGGCGGTGAAACGCAGCACGAGTAGCTCGTCGGAGCTTGCCAATTCGCAAACGTATAAGGCGGCCGAGCGATTGCTGCCGGCGCCAACGAACTTTTTCTCCTACGTGGATACTGCGCTGCTGTATTCGCGCCTTGATGCTGCGCTTCGTCCGATGTTGCTAATGGCGGCGGCGTTCGTGCCTGCGATAGCTCGTTCCGTCGATCTAGGTAAGCTTCCATCCCCAGAGGTGATTACGAAACACCTGAGTCCGATTGTCTCCTCGCAAAGATATGACCGTGACGGCTATGTGGCCGAGTCCCTCGGTCCAATCCAGCCAGCGGGGTCAGTAGGCCGTCGCTCACGCCGTAGACTGTAGTGGCAGGCGTGTCGCCTCCGGTTCCCGCGTTCCGCCTACGGTTTTTTTTGGGTATGCGGCCGTCATCCGCCTTAGGCGGACCAACTACAAGAAAGGACTGCGCCATTTCGGCACTCTTTGGAGTTCCAGCCCCGGGAAATAAAGAAAAGTGCTGCAGTTAGGCGAAAACGTGCTATGTTTCTCGCCTTATGGCTATTCTAAAGAAAAATGCATTCTCCCGTCGCGTTCCTGATCTGGTAACTGAGGAGCTGGTAGCTGTCCTCTCACGGCGTTCGTCGTTCGAATTTAAGCAGTTGTTCGACATCGTGCACGAGAATCTTCGGGCCCGGAACGCCGCCAGCGGTGGCGAGGAGATGCTGCGCTTGCGAGCTTATGAAAAATTGCAGAATCTCGTGGCGCGCGGCGCGGTCAAAAAGAATGGCAAGAAATACAAGGGGTTGCCTTCGGCTTTGGCCAGCGCGATCGCCCAGCAGAATGGCCATCTTGCTGGTGTAAAATAACCGAACCCTGCTGGTTCCGGGGAATTCCCGATGTTAGGCGAATATTTGCCGGTCCTCCTGCAAATCCTTGTAGCCATCCTCTTCGCTGCTTCCGCGTTGGTTGTCAGTGTGCTGGTAGGCAAGAGTGGAAAACGTACGCCCGCCAAAGATACTCCATACGAATGTGGCATGATTCCCCAGGGGGAACGCCAGCCGCGCTTCAGCGTGAAGTTTTACGTGGTGGCGATGCTTTTTATCCTGTTCGATATCGAGATCGTCTTCATGTATCCGTGGGCAGTCGTGTACCGCGACGCTATCAAACAGAGCAGCGTTATTTTCTGGAGCATGCTGAGCTTCATCACAATCCTGATGGTCGGCTACGCCTACGCGGTCAAAAAAGGGGCCTTGGATTTTAAAAGGTAAGGACGAACAGAATCGGCGTCTGGAAATGCCCGCGACGTGTTCTCGCCGCGAGTCTCAATTGGGCGATTCCACATTTCTCCTCGCGTACCCGGGGGTTGAACGCAGCGCTTCAGCAAAGCCGGTGGCGACGCCATTAAGTCCACTGCCATCGGGCTTTCCGTCTCTTGCGAGAGGAACAACTGCTTCATTCTCTGCTCAATCCTAGCCCCCGGGACCAACTGACGCTGCCAGCTGTTGCGGTGGGTTATATGATAAGTGGTGATGAAGGGCTTAACGCGAATCGTTTCTTTTTTGCCGAGAGAGGATTGGATCGTGGTCGGTTGGGTATTGGCTATCAAGGTGCTGCTGTTCTCTTTTGGCGCGAAGAGCTACGCGGTGTTATGGGATAGTTACATAACGAGCCCATACCAATGGTTCGAAATATGGGATCAGTGGGATTTCGGATATTATCAGAAGATTGCCGAATTCGGGTACAGCGGCGCCGACGGCTCCATAGCGTTTTATCCCCTCTTTCCGTGGTTGGTCCGTCTGGTTGCGTGCGTCAGTAGAAGTTACCTTGCGGCGGTATTTATCGTCTCTGGTATCGCTTCCGCTGTCGCAGCGATCCTGCTGCGAAGACTCGTTCAGCTTGATTACCCGGCGAGCGTCGCAATGCGCAGTGTCTGGTTCCTCCTTATTTTGCCAACAGCATATTTCCTTCACATTGGATATAGCGAAGGGCTGTTTCTAGCTCTGGCGTTGGCTTGTATCCTGGCGGCGCGCGGCGAACGATGGCGGTTGGCGGGAATGCTTGGGGCGCTTTGTTGGATGACCCGCGCCACGGGCGCTGTTCTCGTTCCAACTCTCGCCGTAGAAGCGGCCCAACAGTTTTGGATAAGACGCCGGTCTTGTAGCCAGAGCTCTGTGCGCTCTTCCGCCTGGAATTGGCAGTGGCTCTGGATTGCCACCGTGCCTGCTGGCTTTGCCGTCTATCTGCTAATTAACTGGAGCGTAAGCGGAGATCCATTCGCCTTCCTGTAAGCCCGAAAGACGTTATTTGACCAGTCGTTCGCCTTACCGTTGGCGGGAATTCGCCAGGCAATTTGGGCTCATTACCCTACTCCTCACGAACTCGCTGCCTGGTCACCATTGTTTTTCGCGTTGTTTGCGCTGCTATTTGCCCGTGGTGAATGGGCGTTCTGATATTTTAGGAATTAAGCCCTGGGTGTGAAATTGCGAACGATCATTTTCTCATCGAATAACGATCCGGAGCCTTTTGAGCCGCTAAAGCACGGACGCGCGGTGGCAAGAACTCCCGCAGCCGTCGCCGTCCTGGCGAAGGAAGGTCCTGGCGCCGCTCCCCGATTTCTGCCGGTTCTGGTGGTATTGAGCGTCCTTCTTTGGTTCTATACCACGACCGGTGGGCGACAGGTTTTTGTTAAGGAGGTGTTAGGCGGCGCGTACGATTCCCAAGCGGAACATTTTCTGCAGGGCAACGTGGACGTCGATACTGCGGCGATCGGCCATGAGGCAATGATCGTCGACGGCAAAGTGCGCATGTACTTTGGACCGTTCCCGGCTTTCCTTCGAATTCCATTGAATTTCGTCTACCCGGCAGGACATGAGAAATGGTCGCGAGTTTCGGGATTTTGCGCGGGAATCATTGCGTTGTGTGCCTTTGCAGGCCTGATGCGCACAGCCTTGCAGTTCTCTGCACTTTCCTTACGGGCCCGCAACTGGGTTGGAAACGCATGCATTGTCGGGTTCGCGCTCGGCTCGCCGTTGCTTTTGTTGCTTGGAAATCTTTCTATCTACGATGAAGCGATTATCTGGGGCCTGGCCTGGTCGCTTGCCGCATTGCACTTCGCGCTTCGCTCACGACAGGTCGAGACCCATGCCTTAACGCGTTCATTACTCGGATTCTCCCTGTGCGCCGCCGGAGCTTTACTCTCCCGAGTCACTTTTGGCATACCGTTCATTTTAATCGCTCTGCTTCTTGCTCTCCGATTGCCACGAGAGAATCGAATAAGTAATCTGTTGGTCCTTGTTCTTCCACTGGGCGCTGCCTTTGTGTTTTATATTTGGTTAAGCTACGCAAGATTTGGCAGCTTCGTTGGAGTCAACTACGACTACTACGTCAACCCGGTCCATAACGATTTCGCGCACAAATATGGCCCGTTTAGCCTGCGTCGTATTCCCTTCAGTCTTGCTGATTATTTCAGGCTGCGCTTTCCAGGCATCGAGCGTCAGCCGCCTTTTCTCATGGCCGATCGACATTCCTATAATTATCCTTCTCTCTTTTCCAACCCTGACAGCGAGGTATATATCTCTCTCCTGTGGTCGTCCAGCTGGATGGTCTTTGCCGCCGTTATGGGAATCACATGTTTGTTTCGCCGCAAAGCATTCAACCTCTTTGCGCGAGGGGCGACCGTGGCTCTACTTGCCCAATTTGTTTGCATCCTGTCGTATTTCGTGCTCGCCCAACGGTACGCTACCGATCTCTATCCTTTCCTGATCTTTTGTCTGGTGGTCTTTCTTGGCTCAGGCGGAACAACCTTACTAAGATCGCGTCATCTGTTAATTGGGCTAGTCGCTCTCTCGGTTGTTATAAACTCGCTGGCAACCGTTTCCTGGTTAATTAATGCTGACCAAAATGTGCCTGCCGAAACAACGGCTGCTTGGGAAAAGCTGTTAGGCCGAGCTTCCTATGAAAAATCGAAGTGAGAATAATTGGGCTAGCGCGCCGGTCCCAGGTGCTGGCGATGGGGTCACGCCGTCGCGAACTTCTCTTGAGCGATTGCAGAACTCGACGCGAGCCACCGTTGATGGAAGCCTGTTTCGGCGCGACGCCGAAACCAACACGCGGGACGCGTGCGCTACCCAACACTCAACCCGCCAAGTTTCCTTTGCTTTGACATTCGTTCGTCATTCGTCATTCGTGCTTCGCCGCGTATAAGTCAGGCAAAGTGCGGACAGCAAGTCTATATTTACGCGGCTTCGTCATTTCTATGGCATCGAAGAGTGACACTAATCGAGAGTTCTCGGTAGCCATAGCCGTATCGCTGTTTGCAGCGATGGCATTTTATTTCTCGACCAAGGCAACCCTCCACGACCTGGATTACACAAGTCAGATTGCTTCAGCTTTGCTCCATGGCCAGCTGGGTCTTCAGGAAAAACCGCCTGACTGGCTTAACGAGATGATTCCGTGGGAAGGCAGATACTACTCAGCCTTTCCGCTGGGAGCAGTGCTTAGCATGCTTCCTGTAGCGCTCCTGCGAAACACGGGCTTGATCCAGAGTTTTCCTGGACATGTCTTGGCAGCCTTGATTGCCGGTTTGTGCGTCTATTTCTTCTTTCAACTGGCGAAGGCATTCGGAGCCGATTACTCCCGCCTCGAAAGCAAGGCATTGGCTCGCAGGGTTCTTCTGGCCCTGTTTCCGATTTTCGGAACCTGGACCTGGTGTAACCTCGGATTCGGCGGCGCCTGGCAAATCGCTCTTGGCCTAGCTTTGTTGGGGCAAACCGCAGCGCTCTATTTCACGCTGGTCCGGCCGTCGCCCTTTGTTGCGGGAGCGTTTTTCGCCCTGGCGTTTGGGAATCGCACCGAGCTGCTCATTACGCTGCCGATTTATTTTTATTTTTTTTCCTGCCGATCGGTCGTTGTAGGGCAGACGCTTCGCCTGCAGAGCCCGGGCAACCGGAG
>QHPC01000019.1 GCA_003218915.1 Verrucomicrobiota bacterium | reverse complement strand
TTTGCATCCACATAAATTTTCTTTCTCCGCATCGGCGCCAAAGCGATCAGTGCACCGACCGCAGCTGCGGCTGTGATCCACGAAACGGTTTGTTCCCGAAATGATCTGCGCAGTTTCGCGGGGAAATCCAATTCATGGCGCAGGCCGCACAAATCACGCCCGACGCGTTCGCGTGAACCTGCGATTTCCGCTCTCAGTTCGTCGATTGATTTGTTGTGTCCAGATTTCTCAGCCATTCACGGTCTTTCTTTAATTCAGTCAAAGTAGCGCCAAAAAGTGGCTTGGTGATTCGGCTCCGCGCGATCAGGACCAGCACCAGCGCAATGATGAAATGAAGCGCAGCAGCGGCCAGCGCTATCCATGGCCATGAAATCCCAGCCAGATGAGCCAACCCGGCGACGGCGCCGGTGATGAGGAAAACGTAGCCGACCGCGCAAAGGAGCACCGCGAAAATCAAGCAACCAACCAGTATCAGTACTTGCACTGCAGCCGCTTTTGATTCCTGGGCGAGAAGGGCAAAGCGGCTTTCAAAAAATTCGGCAAGCGCGCTGACGAACGCGAACACGTTCTGCAGCAAACCGGCATGCCCCGCAGGATTGCGGGACCGAGAGCTCTCGCTGATCATCTCCGAAAGTCTTCGGAGTTAGCGCCGGAATATCAAACCCAGAACAAACCCGATTCCGAGCGCGGTAAAGATCGCTTTGGTTGGATTTTCGCGCACATATTGCTCCGCGTCTTCCTGGAATGTGCGGGCGCGATCTCTCGCATCGCCCCATGCTTGTTCCGCTTTGCCGCGTGCTTCGCCCCATTTCTGCTCTGCCTTGCCGCGATATTCGTCCGCTATGGCGCCTGCTGCCGATTTCAAATCTTCAGCCGCTCTGCGCGCATGCTGTTTACTGCTCTCCAGCTTGTCGCGAGCGTCCCCCGGGGCGGACGTCTTTTGTTCTGCTTTATTCTCTTCTGCCATTGGTAATCTCCTGTTTGACTTTAGGTGCAATTATCCGCGCGCTTTGCTAAATCAGCAAACGCCGAGTTATCGCTGAGGCGTTAGACAGTTGAAGCGTTGAAAAGAGCATAAGAGCGCACACTTTAACGGTGCCGTGCTTTAACGCGTTAACGAGAGTCAAGGCAAGTCACTGTTCGCGAAAGATGATACGCGCTTTTGTCAGATCGTAGGGTGAAAGCTCGACAGAAACTTTGTCTCCCGGCACGATCCGGATGAAATGTTTTCGCATCTTACCCGAGATATGTGCGAGTACATTGCGTTGCCCAGGTAGATCGACCCGAAACATGGTTCCCGGTAGCACCTGAGTTACCGTGCCTTCCGTTACGATCTGTCCCTCCTTCGACACGCGAGAATTATACTCTTCAACCCGCATAGCTCAACTTGCCTAACAAACTGTTGAAAACCTCCCGGGCGTGACGGGCGTCACGATCTTGCGCTGTCTAGCGCAGCTGATCCCGGGAGATCGTCGGCAAATATTCCCGGAGTTCCTGGCGTTTCCACCAGGCACCGCTTTGCCGGCGCTCCTCACTGTTTGTAAAACGATAGCGATAAAACATCGCGCGGATGTAGTGGGGCGGTTTATCTGGGAACGGGTCATGCGCAAGCAATCCGGTCACCTCTCGCGATCCCTCCAGCAGCCTGACGATTAGCCCGACCAACCACGGATTTTGCTCCGGAGCTTCCAAGGCGGCGAACCACATCTGCCAATCAAGTCTCGGTTGGTGCGGTGCGCACCAGCCGGGTGCGCGCTTCACGTTTCCTGGTTTCCATTGCAATTCATAGGGGGCCCATTCAATGCCATCGGTGCTGCCTTCGATCACTATCTCGCAACGGTCCTTGGTCATCACGCGAAAAAGTCCGTAACCGTTCACGATTCGAAATGTTTCGAGTTGTTCGTAGAATTTCGCCAACAAGCCTGGCGGTCGGCTCTGCGCTTTGAACGCGCTGAAAATGAGCCATGCGTTAATCGGCAACGTGACGATGATTACAATGACGGCGACGTAGACTGACAATCGATATGTCATTGATTCTGTATTTGGGCGGCGGAGCTCCTGCGACGCCGGCCTCGCAGGAGCTCGGCCATCCATACGAAAGACGAACGCGTCATCGATTAACAGCAAGCACAACGCGATCGTCAACAGATTGAAGAAGCAATAATTGCCGGTAAGGGCGATTATGATTTGAAGGAAGATCATTAATCCCGCGGCCATCAGCCGCGGACGTCGCGGCGCCCAGATGAAAAACGGCGCGATGATCTCCACTGCCAGACAAAACGCGACCGAAAAATGTTTGAACCATTCCGGGCTTTGGTCCGCCCACCAGGCAAAAACTGTCGGCAAAGGCTGCGACCAGTAATGGTAATCAAGTGCCGTCAGCGCGCTCCAATGAAACGAGTGATTCACCCAACCCCAGGAATCGTCGCCGCTGGTCAACTTCACGACGCCGGACATGAGCATTAATTTGAAGAGAAGGAATTTGAGCAAAAACAAACCCGCCCGTGAAACTGGAGAAACTGTAGCCGGGGTCCCTGTAGCGGGGATCGCCGATCCCGGCCACAACAAGAGGTCCCGCGGCCATAGTCGCCATGGCGCGATAAAGATCGACAAAAAACCGGTTTCCAGCAGCAGAACGTCCCACTGGAAATTGAGAAACACTTGTCCACCGACCGTGAGCGACAGGTAAAAGACAAAAAGCACGGCGAGTAAAAGCGCCGGTGCGATTCCGAAAATCAGAAGCAACGAAAGAACAACGCCCCCACCGCAAAGAAAATGTAGAAAGGCGTTGCTCGAGTCGAACCAGCAAAGTGTTGGCAAGACAAAATAAGCGTCTGGCCCAAGTTGCTGTCGAACTGCAGGGAGAAACCGATTTACCGGCGACATTCCGTTGCTGCCAACAAGTCCATCCACTTGCACCCAAAGCGACACGAACGCGATCAGATAGATGAGTCCAAGCATGCGGAGAAACCAGCGGCGCGCCCAAAAATAAGTCGGCGGCCGCACGTCTTTGCCCCACAACAATCGAGTAAAGGTTGATCCGAGACCGCGATGCCGCGCGATGAATTTGTAAGCGGTCTCGGAAATGCCTGCGAATCCAGGAACGTGATCGTAGCTCCACGCCAGCCATTTTCTCGAGGATCGATATCGCAACGAGCGATACACGGCTTTGGCGGCAACGAAGGCTTCGCCATCCGGTTCGATGAATGCAACCGCACGCTTGAATTGTTCGATTGGAATTTCAGGGAACCGCGGTGCTGCCTCTTGATAGGTGGCATAATCCACCTTGCCAGCGGTGATTTCGCGCCAACGTTCGATCCACCGCTTGCAAAAATGACACTCACCGTCCCAAATCATGAGGGGTTTGGGCGGCGGATTTGAAACGCGGACGTGCATTCAGGCTAGTAGAACGTGAGAGGGGAGAAGTGAGAAGTGAGAAGTTTGTTTGGCACTACTGATTGCCCTCTTACTTCGCACCAATCACTTCTCACTAATTGTGAAACTCCGCCCATACCGGCGCGTGATCGGACGGTTCCTTGCCCTTGCGCATTTCGATGTCAATTCCTGATGCGCTGCAGCGCTTCGCCAGTTTTTCGCCGGCTAGAATCGCGTCAATGCGCAGGCCGCGATTTCTTTCAAACGCGCGCATCTGATAATCCCACCAGCTAAAAAGTTCGCCTTCCTCGTGATGAATTCGCAGTGTGTCCTGCAAGCCGATTTCACACAAGTGCTGAAACGCGGCGCGTTCGCCATCGGAACACATGATGGCGCCACGCCACAGATTCGCATCGTAAACGTCAATATCTTGCGGCGCGACGTTGAAGTCACCGCACACCACAACATCGCCAGACTTTTCTTTGGCGATGCAGTCTCGCAGGCGGCGATACCAATGCAGTTTGTATTTGTAGGCTGGAGAACCCACCGCCTGTCCGTTCGGCGCATAAATCGAAAAAACACGGAGGCCACCGATGGTTGCTGCAATCACGCGTGCCTGCCGATCGACCACTTCGTCGCAGAGCGACGGACGCACGTCACTGAGCTCGAGTTTCGAGGCAATCGCTACGCCGTTGTACGATTTTTCACCGTGATAAGCCGCGTAATAACCGGCGGCTTGCAGAGCAAGCGCCGGAAACTGGTCGTCAGTGCATTTTGTCTCCTGCAAGCAAACAACATCCGGCTTTGTCGCTTCCAGCCATGCGAATAAGCGGTCCTGGCGTTTTCGTAGCGAATTAATGTTCCAGGAAACGATTCTCATTTTCTGTAGCCGCGGTCTATGACCACCGTATTGTTTCGGACAATTTACCATCGGCGCTCATAGAGCGCCGCTACAGTTCCAGCTCTACGCCTGGGGTTGGCACAAAAACCTCCGACCGAGGAAGGTACGCGGACAATGTTGAGCGCATCCACTCCACCGCCGGCGGATCTCCGTGCACAAGAACAATTTTTGCGGGCGAAAGTTTTCTGGCGTAATCGACGAGCGCCTCGCGCGTGGCGTGCGCACTGAACTGAAACTGGTCGATATTGCAGCGGACGCGCTGGGGCGGTTTGTCGGAGTCGAGTGCAACCTCCCCATTTGTTCCTGCGTCCCGTAGAAGACCGGCAGGCGTTTCCGGGTTGGCATAGCCGACAAAAAAGATCGAGTGCTGCGGATTCTCGATCAATCGATGCGCGAGAACATTGGAGAGCGTTTTTGGTATCATCATCCCACTGGAGAGCACGTAAACCCGCCCCGAGCGCAGCGGCGCGTCGCGCACTGTTTCGTCGTTCAAAATGAACGGGGCGGCTTCCCTCATTAATTGCAGACGTGGCAATTGCCGGCGAGTCATGTGCGCGCGGCGGTCGTAGATATCGGTCATCTTCGAGCTGAGACCGCCTATATAAATTGGAAAGTCGGGCAGGAGCCTTTCACGACGGAATTTGTAAAGCATTGCCAGGATCTCTTGTGTTTTTCCGAGCGCGAAGACCGGTATCAGCACGCACGAGCGGCGCTTAAAAGCTGTGGCGATCGCTTCTGCCAGGCGTCCCTCTTCACTGACGCGCGTCCAGCCAGCGGGTTTTGCGTGGTCGCCTCGCGTGCATTCCATAATCAGGACGTCAATCTTTTCCTCCGGAAAAACCGCCGCTTCCATGATGCTTTGGTCGTCGAAATTGACGTCCCCAGTGTAAAAGACTGTTTTGCCTTCCCCGCGCAGCAAAATTCCGCTCGAGCCCAGCACGTGTCCTGCGTCGAAGAACTCGAATGTCAGTGCGTCTTTCTCGCGCTGGGGCGCACGCTCGCCGGAAATGGAGATACGCTGACGCAACGGACACCAACGCCAGCGTTCCGATGCGCGATCGGTTTCTCGATGCGTGAAAAGTGGATATAACCCAGCGACAGTGCGACCGATCTGCTCGCGTTGCCGGGTCATCACATTAACCGAGTTGTGCAAAAGCACGCTGCCGATCTCAGCCGTGGCTTCCGTCATGAAAATGCGCGCGGCTGGAAAGCGTCGCATTAGTACCGGCAATGTGCCGATGTGATCTTGATGGGCGTGAGAGATCAGGATCACTTCGATCTCCTGGCCAGCGATCGCTTTGAGATTCGGCAGGGCATCCTCACCGGTGTCCTTGGGATGCATTCCGCAATCGAGCACCAGTCGATGGCGGCCCATCTCGAGATAATATGAATTCGCACCAATCTCGGTGCGGCGTGTCAGGTTAATGAATTTCAAATGCAGTTTTAGTTAGTGCACCTTTCAATTCTTCTATCAGCCACGCAATTCTCTGAACAGTCGCTTTCGCAACCAGTCTAAGTACTCATCGCATGAAGGGAGAAACGCAGCCGCAACGCGATGCAAACAGCCACCTTGAGCAGGACATTTGCATCCACATCTTCACTGTCTCATCCGCGATGGTCGGCGTTTGCCTGACCGTTATTGGGCTGGTCCGCGTTGTTATTACACTTGGAACCGCGGACACGCTTGCCGACGATTTTCTAGCCGCCGACGCGTTGCTGTTTCTGGTTTCTTGTCTGCTTTCTTACTGGGCGCTTCGCTCTCGTGGTCTGCGCAGAATGCATCGCCTTGAAAGGATTGCGGATGGTATTTTCATCACTGCCATGATTGGCATGGTGGTGGTTTGCGCGTTGATTGCTTATACGATTTCTGTTCCGGCCCGTTAGATCGCTGGTTAAAGAAGGTCTTCGAAAATCCGCAGCCAGTTTCCGCGGAGGATCTTTTCGGCCTGCTCGTCGCTGAAACCGCGCTCGATCAATTTGCGAGTGAGATTGCGGGCGTGCGAATGGTTCCTTAGATCGGAGATGAATTGAGGCATTGTAAGCTTTTCGGCGAGCTCTTTTTTCGCCGACTCCGGCCACCGCCTGTAGATAAACTCAAAGAAATCAAACCCAACGGCCACGCCATCAATGCCAATCAAATTGGCTAGGTATTCGATGTGATCGACGTAATGATCGAGAGTGCTTTCTTCTTCTTTTGGACTTACGAGCACGGAGTTAACGCCAATCACACCGCGCCGTTCCCCAATCATTTTGATCTGGTCATCGCTGATGTTGCGTTCGATATCGTAATACCGCCGGACATTGGTGTGCGAAACAATGAGTGGTTTTGTTGTGATAGACAGAATGTCGTTGAAACCGGCCGGATTAATGTGAGCAAGATCGATAATCACCCCGAGCGTTTCGCATTCTCGCACCAGGTCATGACCGAATCCGGTAAGACCCTCTGGCGATGAACCGCTCGAAGCAAAGACTCCACCATGTCCTGCCGCGTTGCTTCGCGCATGTGTAAGTCCAATTGAGCGGACGCCGAGCTCATAGAAAACGCGTAGAAGGTTTAAGTCCGTTCCGAGTGGCTCCGCGCCTTCCATCGTGATGAGTAGCGCGATCTTGCCTTCCTTACGTGCCTTCTGGATGTCCTGATAGCTTTTACAGATCGCAAACCGCTGGCATGCCTCCGTCTCGACAAACAATCGCGCGATTTGATCAAGCGCCACACGCAGGCCCGCGTCTTGAAGATATCGGTCCTCGATGTAGATCGCGACTCCCACCACGCCGACGTCACCGGCTTCGAGTTCCGATAAGAATTCCCTCTCAAGCACATTCTTGCGCTGGCGCTTTTCGTACAGGTCCATCGGCAAATCGAAATGCATGTCGATAACTCCGCCGGCTTGCAGCCGATCGATTCGTTCTTCGATGGATTTGTCAGTCATGCTTGGCGAAGAAACCGCGGATTACGTGGATGTCACGGATAAAACCAGGAACAGTGACGTCCACGCCCGCTCTTGAGCATCCGAGAATCAAAATCTCAACATGCTTACGCACTAAATGGCGGTTGTTTTGTTGAGCGAAGTCGAGACATCTTGCGATATTCATGCTAGCGAGAGATTCCTCGACTTCGCTCGGAATAACAGCGGCAGGAGCGGACTGCTACCTGCTTAACTCAAGCATCCGCCGAATAGGTAGCTCGGCGCGTCTGCGCACCGCTTCCGGCAAAGTGATCTCTGGCTCCATATTCAGGAGCGCATCGTATGCTTTTTCGAGCGTGTTCATCTTCATGAACCGGCATTCGCCGCAAAAACAGTTATCTGTCGGACCGGGAATGAATGTCTTGTCAGGGATTTCTTGGCGCAGGCGGTGCAACAGACCAGCTTCAGTGACGACGACGATCTCGCGCGCAGCCGATTCTCTGCAAAAAGTCACCATCTTTTCAGTGGAACAAACTT
>QHPC01000077.1 GCA_003218915.1 Verrucomicrobiota bacterium | reverse complement strand
TCTGGCCAAGGAACAGCGCGGCGTTTTGCGCGTGCATCACGACAAATTCGATGAAGCGTTGTGTGAGCTCGCCGCTTAGTGTGGTTTTCTGAACTTCAGCCATGGCTTATTTCTGTTTCGCGGCTGCGGACCCTTCTGGCGGTCGCACCGTCGCCAAAACGTACGGTTGATCGCGAAAATATTTCGCAGCCACTTGTTTAATATTCTCAAGCGTCACCCCGTTCACGTCGTGCTCAAGTTCTTTGTAATAATCAAAGCCCAGCCCGTAGACCTCGTCGAGCGCGCAATGATAACCAAAAGCGTCGTTGCTTTGATTAGCGATCTCTTGTTGCCCAATCAATTTCTTTTTCGCCCGCGCCAGTTCCTCAGGGGTAAGTCCCTCATTTGCGAGCTTGTGAATCTCATCAAGGAGCGCGGTTTTGACTGGTTCGATCTTCTGCGGATCGGTACCTAGATAGAATGAAAAAAGTCCCGGCACCAAGCCCTGCATCTGCCTGGCGCCCACGTAATACGCCAGACCCATTTGCTCGCGAATGCGAATAAAGAAACGCGACCCGAGATCACTGCTCGCTTCATCGATCAATTCCAGCGCGTAACGATCCGGACTCGACAGACTCGCACCGCGGAAACCAACCATGATCACGCCTTGCGCCTTGTCTTTGCGGCTTTCAACAGTTTCCGGCTTGCCAAGCGGCGTAGACGGCTTTGCGTCGGTCAAAGCCAGAGTGCCAGGCTTCATCTTGCCGAGCGCATGTTCAACAAGCTGTTTTACCTCGGCTGCTTTAACGTCGCCGAAGACGTAAATCACACCGTTTTTCGCCACCACGTGACGATCGCGAAACTCAAGCAAATCTTTTTGCGTTAACCGCTGAACGGACTCGACCGACCCGTTTGAACGCAGCGCATAAGGATGCTGCAGAAAAAGCGCCTGTCGCATGATGTTGCGCGCGACCGCGGTCAGTTGCTCTTCCTCCTGTTGGATCGCTGCGATCTGGATTTCTTTTTCACGCGCGATCGCTTTCTCCGGCATGGTGGCATTGAGCAGCACGTCGGAGAGCAAGTCCACGCCGAGTTTTAGGTCGGGCTTCATTACATCGACCGACACACCAAAACTGTTGTTGCCCGACTCGCTCGAAATGGAACCGCCTACCGCTTCAATCTGGTTAGCGATTTGCTCAGCGGTACGCGTTTTGGTTCCTTTCAGCAGCACTTTCGCCATCAAATGCGTGATCCCGTTGTCCTGCGGATTCTCCGCAAGAAGACCGCCGCGAAACACCGCGCCGATCGCCACGAGTGGCAGGCGAGGATCTTCGCGAACCAGAAGACGCAGTCCGTTTGATAATTCAAATTTCTGGACCTCACCGGCAGCCACGACCTTCGGACCTTCCGTTTTGGCAGCCACCGAACCCTTTGGATTCAACGAGATGACCGTCAGATTGTTTTCCGTCAGGTATTGCGCGGCGACACGCTTGATGTCGTCGAGCGACACTTTCTGGACAGCTTCGAGATAATGGCGGCTGAAATTCAAATCCCGCGTGAGCAACCAGTTTGACCCGACGTCAGAGGCCTGCCCACGCATGGTCGTGAGCGCGCCGAGATGGTGACTGAGCATGATTTTTTTGGACTTCGCCAGCTCATCCGCGGTGACGCCACTCTGTTTCACTTCGTCAACAATGTGCAGCGCCAATTGCTCAGCTGCTTCGCGTTTCTTTGGATCGACGGTTGCGTCGATGCCGAACAAACCGGGATCGCCCGGTGTGTAGGAAAATGCCGAAATGCCAAACGCGAGACCAGCTTCTTCGCGAACGCGCCGGTACAGCCGCGAACTGCGTCCCTCGCCGAGGATCGTTGAGAGCAGATCAAGCGCAGGCACGTCTGGATTTGTCACCGCCGGGATGTGCCATGCCAGTGAGAGATGCGACAACTCCGTGGCAAATTCGTGATGCACTTCGCGCCGGCCGAGTTGCGGCGGTTCTGCCGGAATGAATACCGGCTGGAGCGATTTTTCCGGATACGGCTTGAACAAGTCGGTGAGTTGCTGGTGCACTCTATCCGCATCGACATCGCCGACTATGATGAAGGTGAGATTATTCGGGACGTAACGCGTTTTGTAATACTGCATCACCTGTTCCTGGGTGAGCTGGTTATAGATTTCGATCTCCCCGATAACCGGGAAGCGATAGGGGTGCACCTGATACGCCGTGGAAAAAAGGAGCAACCCAGCCACGCGGTCGGGATCATCCATGCCCATGGCGAACTCGCGCCGGATTACTTCCTGTTCTTTCTGGTACTCCTCCGGCGGCAAAGTCGAATTGATCATCGCATCCGCCAGAATATCGAGCGCGGTAGCGACACCATCTTTCGGCACGTCGATCCAAAAAACCGTGCGATCGAACGAGGTGTAAGCGTTAATGTAACCACCCACGTTCTGGATTTTTTGAGCGATCTCATTTTTCCCGCGCGTTTTCGTTCCTTTGAAGAGCATGTGCTCGAGAATGTGAGACAACCCGGCTCCGAGATGCCGGTCTTCGTCGATGCTTCCCGTGGCGCACCACGCCTGTACGCTGGCTACAGGGGCGCTGCGATCTTCCTGCACAATGATTGTCAGCCCGTTAGGCAGAATCCATTTGTGCGCCGAGCTCGGCGGAAACGTGATGACAGCCGAAGACTCAGTCGGCGCTGCTTTCAGATTAACCATCATGAATAATAGAACTGCTGAGGAATACTTTGCTAGTGGTATGCGAGCCATTGCAGTGACGGCGGCGTCCCCGGTGATCAGTCGTTGCTGATCACTTTCTCGACGCAGTAGGCTTGGGCGCTGGCAATTCCGCCCGTGCTCTCGTCACCGCTGGTTTTTCCGGCGCGAACGGCTTCACGAAAACCTCTTCGAAATTATAAACGTTCCTGAAATCTTCGATCGAATCCTCCTCGGTTTTTCCGAATATCCCGGCGCCAATCAGGTTAAAAACCATGTTTCCGACGTCCTCGGATGAGTGAAGGCCCCAACTATCGAAAACCGTCATGACCATCGGCCCGAACTCCTTGAGCGCGTACTGCCGCAATCCCTCCAGGAGCTCCGGCCCAGTTACGTGCCGGATGCTGGTGCCTTTCGCTTTCTTCTGCCGTTTGGTCGTGAAATCGAGCGCGTCACGCAGAAAAACATATGCATCTCGCTGGTACCGCGGGTCGCTCCTGACAATGGAATCAAGCGCTTCAGCAAATCCAATTTTTTGCATGAGATGAAAAAAGGCGCGTTTTAAACGCGCTGTTAAGCATAATCGCCAAACTGGGAACCGGCAACTGCTGTGCAGCGAAAGGAATATTGCAGTGCCGGAGTGCTGCGTCTTTCCCATTAATCCATTACTTCATCACTCCGGTCCGGAAGTCTCGATCTGGTCTTCCAGCGCATCTAGATACACCGACAACGGATCACGCCGCCTTGGCGCGGAGACCTCCGATTGGCTTGCCGCCTTGAGATAATCATTGAAAGCGCCGCTCTCTCTTTCCATCTGTGTCGCTTCGAACCAATTCAGGTAATCATCGATGTCGCCCATTCGAGCGGCGAGTTGCTTGCGGATACCATCCAGGTGCGACAAGCGCTTCGCGATTCCTCTTCGCTTCCCACCAGCAAGGAGCGCTGCAATCTGCTGATACTCGCGCGCCACCGGACGTAAAACCGGATGCGCCGTCGCAATCAGCAACAGCAACGCCTGGCTCATTTGGTCCGCCGCGGCTTTTTCATCTCGTGAAGCTTTGCGGCGCGCAAGTTCGGTCAGATCGGCTGCTTTTGGCTGCCCGCGACTGCGCGAGTCATCCGAAATTTTGATCTGCAACAACTCGTCGAGACGTCGTTCGCTCTCGGTAAAGGTGAGCAACTGGTAAGTTTGATGCCCGCCGAGGCGAGCCACCGCCGAGCGCCATTTTTTTTCCAAATCCTCGCGTAATTGCGGAAACCGCGCCTTCAAATCAGCAACTGGATCGTTCGACGCATGCGAAAGATTCGCAATGTACCGCGCCAGACGCGCGCGGCCGCCCTCATCAAGGAGCAATCGAACGAGCGCGATAGAATAGGCCCGGTAAAGCACGCGCCCGGCGGAATCGAGCAGATCAAATTGCTGGCCGAGAAATTCCTCCAGCGACTTTCCTTTATCGGTGGCTGAAACCGCCTCCACCACTACCTCGCGCTCTCGTCCCGGCGTCAGCGCCAGCGCACCTTCTACCAGCCAATCCGGCGGTTCGACAAGCGTCGTGCCGGGTGCGAGGTCGCCCTCGTCTCGATAAATCATCTCGAGTAGAATGCTGCGGAGCAGCTGACGTTCGATCAATGAACCGTCCAGATTTTGGCCAACGGTCAAATCGAGTTGCAGCTTCGCGCCAAAGCCGGTCTGGCTAATTCGTAAGTCGGCCGGCGGAATTTCGGGAAGATTCGCCTGTTGTGGTTGCAAATTGATTATAACGGGCGTCTTCCATTCGTCGCGCTGGCGCAAAAACGCGAGGAGATTGCTCTTAGTCTGCTCTGCCAGTTCGGAGATCGTCCCGCGTAGCGCTGGGTCTGCGCCGTAAATGACGAATTGTCGCGATGGACTCACACTGTGTGCCGGTAGCGCGGCACGAGCCGGTTGCCAGGCGAAGACCAATAATATGAGGATCGCAGCGCGCCGCGTCATCTTCATCAAGCCGGCATGATACCTGCCGTGGCCGAGCGGTGGCGAGCATGAATCAGTGCGAAACTCTGCTCCAGTCTCGGTTCAAAAGCGCTCGGATCCATTCGATTTATTCTTGTGCCGCCGTAAAAAAACTGAGACTTTCCGGCGCGTCCGGTGTCTAATGATTAGAAACCCCACCTAACATGAATCATTCAAAACTTATACTTTCCCTGAGCTGCTTTGTTGTCGTAACCCTGGCTTCCCCATTACTCACAGCTGCACCGCGCGGCGGTGGGGGGCGTGGTGGCGGTGGCCATTTTGCCGGGGGTCGTGGTTTCGCTGGGCGCCCCGGAATGGGGGCGTGGGGCGGACGCAACTGGAATGGACGCAATTGGAGCGGCCGCAATTGGAACGGACGCAACTGGAACGGCAATTGGCGTCATCACGGTCACAATAACGTTATTTTCATCGGCGACTTCGGTTTTCCCGGCTGGTGGGGCTGGGGCTGGGGCGGGTATCCTTACGGGGGTTATCCCTATTATGGATACTATGATTACGGCTACGGCTACCCGTACGGCTACGGTTACGGCTATGGATATCCCGGCTACGGATCCGGCGATTATGGGTATGGGAACGGCTATGGAAATGGCTACGGGAATCGCAGCCAATACAGCTCCCCTACCCAGTCAAGAGTAGCTGAGCTACAGCGCCGACTCGCCCGCGCCGGCTATTATCGCGGCTCAGTCGATGGAATCCTGGGACCTCAGACGCGGCGAGCAATCCGGGCCTACGAAGCGGACCATGGTTACGCAGACGCAGGCTGACCCTGACCCATTTCCTTCCACTGATTTTTCACGGGCCAGTTGCTAGATTTTCGGTTGGTTGACCGGCGGAATTCGCAAGGGCACAAAGGGCGAACCGCCGGTCGCCATTTTTTACTCCTTCACATCCCGCCCTGCCAACTTTTTAGCCTTACTAAATTCAGGCTCCGCTAATTTTTTTCTTTTCATCCACAGAGTTTTTGGCATACGACACGATCCCGGAGGAACTTTATCTGTCCGGTTAGTCATCGAATCCTGCTCGGCATCGCTGTTTTCGCCTGGGTCGTTCCATCGGCAATAGGCGATCTTTTTCCAAACTCTGGACCTGTTGTGTCTGGAAAGACCGCGCGTCTTCGATTCGGCAAAGCAGCTGCCCCAAAGAACGCGCCACTCGCAATAAAACGCGCGATCTGGGCAGCCAATCAACTTCGGCACAAGCGGTATCGGTACGGTGGCGGTCACAAATCGTTCGATGATCGCGGCTACGATTGTTCCGGAACGATCTCTTATGTGCTGGGCGCGGCCGGCTTGATTAGCTCGCCGATGAGCTCAACGGAGTTTCGCAACTACGGTGATCGCGGCCTAGGCAGATGGATCACCATCTACGCTCGGGAGGGTCACACGTTCGCTGTGATCGCCGGTTTGCGACTCGATACAACGCCGTACGACCGTTACACCGGAAAATGGGCGCCGCGCTGGCAAACCATTTATCGTCCCCCGCGCGGGTTTGACGCGAGACATCCAATCGGGTTGTAGCCGAAACTCCAAATCCGCAATTTCAAACCCCGGGAAAAGAGCAAAATAACATTCAGAATGCTTCGTAAATGATGAATCAAGACTCAAGAGCCCCACACGCGAGTCACTATGCAAAACTCGCCGCGATATTATTGCCAATTCTGCTGATGCCGTTGTGCGTGACTGGGCAGGAAAAGTCTCATGTTACTTCCGAGCAAGTGACTCACGCGATTCAGGAACTCGAAAAACTCGCGCAAACGCAAATTCACGAAAACGCGTTGCCGGGCGTAGCCATAGCAGTCGTGTTCCAGGACAAGACTATATACGCGAAAGGATTCGGTGTCCGCGATGTGAATACCAAGGCGCCGATTAATGCGGACACGGTGTTTCAGCTCGCGTCGCTTTCCAAATCGATTGGCTCAACGCTAGTTGCCGAACTGGTTGGCGACGGAAAAATCACCTGGGACTCAAAGCTCAGCGTCCTCGATCCCACATTCGAGATGTTCGATCCTTGGGTAACGCGCGAAATCACCATCCGCGACATGTATGCGCACCGCAGCGGCCTGCCCGCGCACGCGGGCGACCTGCTCGAGGATCTGGAGTTTACGCGCGGGGAAATTTTACATCGTCTGCGCTATCAACATCCTGATAGCAGTTTTCGGTCGCACTACGCCTACACGAATTTCGGTATGACTGAGGGCGGCATCGCGGCAGCAAAAGCATACGGACTGCTATGGGAAGATGCGGCCGCGCAAAAATTATACAAACCGCTCGGCATGACTTCGACGAGTTCCCGTTACGCTGATTTTGTCACGCGCCCGAACAAAGCGATGGGACACGTCTTGGTGGACGGCAAATGGGTTCAAAAGTTCAAACGCGATCCGGACACAGAATCCCCTGCAGGCGGCGTGAGTTCTTCGGTGAATGATTTGACGAAATGGATGCGCCTGCAGCTCGCCAACGGCAAATTTGAAGGAAAACAAATCGTGAATGAAAAGGCGTTGGCCGAGACGCATCACCCGCAAATCCTGACGGGTTTCAATCCGTTCACGGGGCTGCCAGGTTTTTACGGGCTGGGATGGAACGTGAGCTATGATCAGGGAGGCCGCCTGCGCTTGAATCATTCAGGCGCGTTTGCATTGGGTGCGGCGACTTACGCGAATCTTGTACCGGCAGAGCAATTAGGCATTGTCGTTCTCACTAATGCGTACCCCGTTGGCATAGCGGAAGCGCTAGGAACGACGTTTTTGGATACTGCTTTGTATGGAATGCCGACCCACGATTGGTTGGCCATCTTTAAGCAAGTATTTTCAGACCCAGCTGCGATTGGCACTGTACCTGGTTTTGACTATTCCAAACCACCGGCGTCGCCAGCAGCCGCGCTGAAAAACAGTGCCTATGTTGGGCGATACACGAACGATTACTTTGGCGACATCTCCATCCTCGAAAAGGATGGAGAATTGGCGATCGTGCAGGGTCCGAAAAGCAAGACGTTCCCAATGAAACACTATGACCGAGACACGTTCACGTACGAGACAGCAGGCGAAAACGCTGTTGGGCGAAGCGGCATCACATTTATCATCGGACCTGACGGCAAGGCCAATCAAGTCGTCGTGGAAAATCTGAATGTGCGCGGCGAAGGAACGTTCAAGCGAGCTGAAAAATAACTGCCTTCCTACAATCCCATCGGCACGTTTGCGTTTCAGCAAACCGAAAGATAAA
>QHPC01000076.1 GCA_003218915.1 Verrucomicrobiota bacterium | reverse complement strand
CGGGTTCTCAAAAGATTCCCAAACTTTCCGCGTAACCTCGCGTGAGATTTCGGACAGTACACCAGTGAACGGCCAGAAATGACTCCTCAAACCGAGGATTCAAAAAAGGCTGAAACAACAAAAGGAAATTAAATCATGAGTAAACAAAACATTCTCGCGCTCGCTCCAAAACCGGCGATGCGGGTGACTAAATCAGTCGGTATCGGTATTTTGCTGTTCTTGGCCGCGGCCCTGATCGCGATAATCACACCGTCCGCGGCGAACGCCCAGTCGCCGTGCGAGCCTACCGCCACACTGCTGGTTACGGGATTGGATACGGGCCTGGAGAGTGCCAAGGGCAGCACCGTCGGCCCCGATGGTGCGCTGTACGTCACAGAAGGCGCTGCCGGCAGAATCTCGCGCGTCGATCCGCAGACCGGGGAAGTCACGACTTTTGCCAGCGGTCTGCCGACAGCGATCATTAGCATCGGTGGGGCGATGATCGGTGGCGCGATCGACGTCGCGTTCATCGACAACATCGCGTACGCGCTGGTCACCCTCGTCAGCCCAGACGTCGGCGGCAGCCACGTTGACGGCATCTACCGAGTGGACGGCCCTGACAGTTTCACAGTCGTGGCTGACATTGGCGAGTTCAACCTGGCCAATCCGCCGCCCACTCCTTTCGTCGTCCCGACCGGACTCCAATACGCGCTGCAAACCTTCCGTGGCTGCTTCCTGGTCACCGATGGGCACCTCAACCGCGTGCTGCGAGTCACACTCGACGGCGAGGTCACCGTGTTGATCCCGTTCGACAACATCGTCCCGACCGGGCTGGAGGTGAGAGGCAATACGATCTACATGGCCGAGGCCGGCCCTGTCCCCCACCTGCCTGAGAACGGCAAGGTTGTGTCGTTCGGGCCAAACTCGCCCACCGCCACGGAGGTTGCCGCAGGCGCCCCACTCCTCGTTGACGTGGAATTTGGCGGCGGCCGTCTCTACGCTCTCTCGCAGGGCATCTTCCCGGTCGGCGGCGATCCGGGTTCTCCGGCACTGCCGAACACCGGCGCGCTCGTCAAGGTCAACGGGGACGGCACCTTCACCGTCATCACGGAACCTCTGGACCGGCCGACCTCGCTCGAGTTCATCGGGAACACCGCTTATGTCGTCAACCTCATCGGAGAGATTTGGAAGATCGGCGGCGTCGCGTGTCGGCCCTAGGCGTGTGGCGTTGAGCAACCGGCGGGACCGACGCCTCTCGCTCAGTCTTGGGTTTTCTGTCCCGCTGAGTTGCCCCATTACTGCAACCCAAAGGAAATCGCTCGCGCAGATAACAAACGAAGACGTAACCAGGAGTGCCCTTGGTCCGCGGCGGCTCAGCCAACTGAGCCGGCGACGTATTGCCATCTTCGCGACAGGGTCAATATTGATATGCTCGCAACGGCGGTGAACACGCAACACAGGCCCGAGGAATCGACATTCGATCTTCCGCTCGAGATCGCGCACCTCCTGTTAATCGACGTTGTGGGTTATTCGAAATTGCTCGTAAATGAGGAGATTGAGCTGCTGCACGAGTTGAATCGGATCGTCCGGAACACCGAATGTTTTCGCGCAGCGGAAACCAGCGACAAACTAGTCCGAGTTCCGACTGGAGATGGAATGGCGCTACTCTTCTTTCGGAGTCCAGAAGAGCCGGTGCGATGTGCACTCGAGATTAGCAAAACGTTGCAAGATCATCCGCATATTCAATTGCGGATGGGAGTTCACAGCGGCCCAGTCAATCGAGTGACGGATGTGAACGACAAAACAAATATCGCCGGATCTGGGATGAACGTGGCGCAGCGGGTAATCGATTGTGGCGATGCCGGTCACATCCTTTTATCCAAGCATGTGGCCGAGGATTTGACTCAGTACCGGCACTGGCAGCCGTATTTGCACGATCTGGGCGAGTGTGAGGTAAAGCACGGTCTGCACCTGCATTTGTTTAACCTCTACAAAGATAATCTCGGCAATCCTCACCTTCCGCAGAAGCTCAAGCGAAGAAGATGGAAACAGGACTCCGTTCAGGTTCGCCCAGTTACCCAGCCTCGGTTCCCAAGGTTTCTCGCGGTTGCTTTAGCTGGCTCGGCCGTGGCTGTGGCAATTAGTTCTTTGATCCTTTTTTATAGAGCACCACCCCGGGCGGTTACATCGACCGTGTCCCGAGCTGCACGGAACAACGTGCCAATTTCTATTCCTGAGAAGAGTGTCGCTGTTCTCCCCTTCGAGAATTTAAGCAAGGAAAAAGAGAACGCCTACTTTGCGGATGGGGTCCAGGATGAAATTCTGACCAGCCTTGCCAAGGTCGCCGACCTGAAAGTGATCAGCCGCATATCGACATTGCAATACAAGACCGGCGCGCCACGCAACCTGCGCGAAATTGGTGTGGCACTTGGCGTGGCGCATGTGCTGCAAGGAAGCGTTCAGCGTGCTGGCAATCGCGTGCGGGTCAATGCCCAACTGGCCGATGCACGCACCGACCGGCAACTTTGGGCACAGACTTATGACCGCGATCTTGCGGACGTATTCGCGATTCAGAGTGAGATCGCAAAGGCCATTGCCGATCAGTTGCAGGCGAGGCTTTCGCCAAACGAAAAGAGCGAAATCGAACGTTCCCCGACGAGCGACATCGCCGCCTTTGAGTTCTACGCTCAAGCTAAAAATGTTCTGGCTATCAGAAACGCGAAAGCGAATTTACTGGAGGCCGTCGGTCTGTTGAACCAAGCTGTCGCGCGTGATCCATCGTTTTTCCAGGCGTACTGCCAACTCGCTCATACCCACGATCGACTTTACTTCCTCGGTTACGACCACACGCCTGCACGACTGGCGTTAGCTGAAGCGGCGATCGAGACGGCGTTTCGCCTCCGCCCAGATGCCGGCGAAGCACACCTAGCACGCGCCCAAAATCTTTACCGGGGATACCTGGACTATGAGGGGGCTCTCGCCGAATTGGAAGTTGCTGCCCAGACCCTGCCAAATGATGCGGGTGTTTTCGAGCTAAGAGGTTACATCCAGCGTCGCCAGGGCAAACAAGAAGAGGCGGTGCGCAGTTTGGAGCGTGCGATCGAGCTCGACCCGCGCAACACTTTCACGCTGCAGCAGATTGCGCTCAGTTACCATCATCTCCGGCGCTATGCCGAAGAAAAATCGGTACTGGACCGTGCATTGGCGATCGAGCCGAATGATGTCGATACCAAAGTGGCGCGCGCGTTTGTGGAATTTCATTGGAAAGCAGATTCCCGCCCGTTGCATCAATTGCTCGATTCAATTCGGGCCACAAATCCCGGTGCCACGCAAAGTATCGCCGATGGCTGGCTCATTTGCGCACTGGCCGAGCGCGACGCTGCGGCTGCAGAAAATGCCGTGATCGCGGCAGGTGAAAATCCGCCCTTAATCGATGAGGCCGTTAATTTCAGTCGGCCATTTATAGAAGGCGTTATCGCCCGGATGACGAAAGACGAGCAAAAAGCGCGGTCGGCTTTTACTGCTGCACGCGCGGAGCAGGAGAAGATCGTCCAAGCTCAACCAAATTATGGCCCGCCGCTCTGTGTGCTGGGTTTGATCGACGCCGCCCTTGGGCGGAAAGAGGAAGCACTGCGCGAAGGCCACCGGGCAGTCGAGCTTCTGCCAGTCGAAAAAGATTCCATTAATGGCATCGCCATGGTCAAGTATCTGGCGATGATCGCTGCGTGGGTTGGCGACAAAGATCTCGCCTGCGAGCAGCTTGCTGTCGCCATCCGTCCTCCGAGCCGCCTCACGTATGGCCAATTGAAACTGCTACCGTTTTGGGATTCGCTGCGTGGCGAGCCTTGCTTTGAAAAAATCGTCGCCTCTCTTGCGCCAAAGTAAGGCCGGCATCTAGCGGCACATCCAGAGTGTATTCCGTCGCGCAGAGTTCGACGGCTACAGCTTTCGTCTCGCCTCTGTATGAACTAGATTTTTTTGTGGGACGAGTTTGGCAATGGCTGATGCTTGCGGCGGTCGTGGCGAGCGGTTGCGGCCAGAAGGCGACGCCGCCTTCGGATTTTACGGCTCAACGTCAGCGCATGGTCCAGCAGCAGTTGGTGACACGAGGTATTAACGACGCGCGCGTCCTTGCTGCGATGGCGAAAGTGCCGCGGGAAGAATTTGTCGCACCGGAATCGCGTACTGCGAGTTATGAAGACGGCCCGTTGCCGATTGGTTACGGCCAAACCATTTCGCAACCGTACATCGTGGCATTCATGACGGAACAACTGCACCCGAAACTGAGCGATCGCGTTTTGGAAGTTGGGACCGGCTCGGGTTATCAGGCTGCGATTTTGGCCGAGCTCGTGTCGGAGATTTACTCCATCGAGATCGTCCAACCGTTGGCGAAAAACGCCGAGGCGACATTGCAACGGCTCGGCTATAAAAATGTGCATCTGAAAATCGGTGATGGTTACCAGGGTTGGCCGGAAGAGGGGCCGTTCGATGCCGTGATCGTGACGTGCGCACCAGATAAAGTTCCACAGCCGCTCGTCGATCAGCTTAAAGACGGCGGGCGCATGGTCATTCCTGTCGGCGACCGATTTGCTCAGCAGCTGTACCTGCTTGAAAAGAAAAATGGCCAATTAAAACAAAGCGCCACGTTGCCCGTGCGTTTTGTACCGATGACCAGCGAAGCTGAGAAGAAAAGTGAGAAGTGATTCGTGAGAGGTGAGAAGTGAATCTGCACGCGACTTCTCACTAATCACCTTTCACGTCTCACGCGCCAGGGAAGCACGTGCCGGTCTCATTTAATGGCCGCTAGTTTCTTCAAGTCGACGCGCTTGACCCATTCCTGCAAGTCCTTTGGGTCCTGCTCCTGCAGCTCGATTTGAACAAAATAACGATTGGCGATCATGACCCAGAGAGTGGAGTGCTTGCTTTCTTTCTCGAACGCTTCAAACCCGGGGTTGCCATCGATGGTGACGGACTTCCCGTAACCTTCGCTGCTTTCGTTGTTGCTGTTCCAGGCAGCCGTCGTGGCATTCACGTAATCCGGATTCGCTACGGAATCGAGTATGCTGATCGCTGCTGTCGGCGCTTTGTCGCCCTCGCCCTTGTGATAGTCGCGATGCACGTTCGTGATTCTGAATCCGCCGACGTCTTCCGTCGAACCTTCCGCTTTATCAGCGGCCCAGCCTTGCGGCGGGTCCGGCAAAATGGGGAGCAGCTTCTGATAATTAACGGCGTCAGGCACGAGAATCGGTTCGTTCTGCGCACGCACGACGCCGGTCCCGAAGGTGATGAATAACGCGAGAGCGATTGAACCTGCACTGGCGGCAGAGCCAAGTCTCGGTCGAGGAACGAGAGCCGTCGATTTCATGCTAACCTTCTTCTCTGCAATTAGAGATTCCCTACACGATTGACTTTACAGCCGCTGTCAAGACGCTTTGGACGATGCGCGCACGAGAGCGCGTGTGGCGCAGGGACTAGCGTGTACTTCGCTGGTATTGTCTGTCATCGTTTCGCCTCTCCCTTCTCGAAGGGAGGGGGTAGGGTGAGGGTTCGTCTCTTAGTCACGCCATGACTCAAACCCCTCACCTCGATCCTCTCCCCTCGGTTAAGGGGAGAGGCGGATTGCTTTCTGCGTACGGCGTGACAAAGGCGGCGATAGTTTTGTGGCTCCTCGCGGTCGGCGTGAGGCTCGTTTTAATCGATCAGCCCTACGTCGATTATTGGAGTTGGAGACAAAGCGATGTCGCGGCGATTGCGCGCAACTTTTTCGAATACGGTTTTCGCTTTGGTTATCCTCAGATTGACTGGGCCGGCGGGTCAGCTGGGTACGTGGGAACGGAGTTTCCCATTCTGCCATTCCTTGCGGCGATTTGTTACAAATTCGCCGGCATTCACGAATGGATCGGGCGCAGCCAGTCCGTGGTTTTCTTCGCTATTTCGCTCCCATTTTTCTTTTTGCTTGTGCGCGAAATCTTCGGCAGCGCCGCCGCGATTTGGGCCACGTTTTTCTACGCTTTTGCGCCGCTGAACGTCTTTGCCGGTCGCTCGTTCATGCCCGATGTGCCGTCGCTTAGCCTGGGAATCATCGGATTGTATTTTTTTCTGCGCTGGCTTGGCGATGCCAAGCCAGCGCCGCTGTATTTGTCTGCGATTGCGATTTCGTTGTCGATCTTGATCAAGGCCACGAGCATTGTCATCGCCGCGCCGATAGCGTGCATGGTTGTAGGGCGTCTGTGTCAGACGCCGGGCATTTCACAGAAACGCCCTACAATTTATGGGGCGGTCAGCTTCTTCGCTGCGATAGCCATCCTACCCTCGGTCGCATGGTATTGGCACGCGTATCAAATCGCCGAGCAATATTATCCTCATCATTTCTTTGGCGCCGGTGGAGTCCGGCTGGAAAGCTCTTCGTGGTACTGGGAGATCGCGCAACAGACTGCGACGTCGAGCCTCACACCTCTTCTGGCGATTATGGCGCTGATCGGTGTGTTCGTCGCGCCGCGTGGAAAATATGGCTGCCTTTTTGATTGGTGGCTGGTTGCCATGGTTCTGTTTGTGGTGGCCGTCGGCTACGGCAATCGGCATCCATGGTACCAATTGCCTTTCGTGCCAATTGCTGCTGCATTTGCCGGCGCTGCATGCGCGTTTTTTGGATCGAAAATTTCTTCACGCATTGCGGCCGTCACTTTGTCGATCTTGCTTGCGAGCTCGTTTCCAATTCTGGCCGCGTTCTATGTGCGGCCGCTTTATGAATCAACAGCGGCACAACTTCGCGATGCTGGTCTCGAATTAAATAAGCTCACAACCCGTGATGCATTAGTTGTCGCTACGGACAATGGCAACCCAACGATATTTTATTATGCGAAGCGCAAGGGCTGGCATTTTCTAGAGAAGAATGGGATTTTTAACGGCAATCCAAGAGACAGTCAGCAGGCGATTGCCGACCTTGAGCGACTGCATCGCCAGGGGGGAACGCATCTTGTCTTTATCACGAATACGTTTTGGTGGTTGAACTCCTATCCCGGGTTAACGCAGCATCTCAGCGAAAGCGCGACGCTGCTTGAGGCGACTTCAGAATTTAAGATCTACAGACTGGACGCCGTGGCAAGGTGAGAATATCCAGCCTTTCCGGTTTCTCTGCTGTGTCATGTCGAGCGAAGTCGCCTGCCAAGCCGTAGCTTAATGCGAAGGTCTGGAGACATCTCTGAATTTTTAGAAGATGACGGCTAGAGATTCCTCGACTCCGCTCGGAATGACAAAGTCAGAAGCGTTAAGACCTCGTCGTCAACTCGGGTTATTCGATGCCACCATGATTGTCATGGGCGGCATCGTTGGCGCGGGAATTTTTGCTAATCCATCGGAGGTAGCGCATCGCGTTCACACGCCGTTGCTAATCCTTGGCGTTTGGGTGCTCGGCGGCATTTTTGCGATGTGCGGTGCGTTTATCTGGGCTGAACTGGCCACTCGTTTGCCCGCCGCGGCGGGCGGCCAGTATGTCTACCTTCGCGAGGCATACCATCCTGCGGTGGCGTTTGTGTACGGATGGGGACTGCTTCTGGTGACGCAGACCGGCGGTATGGCTGCGGTAGCTGTTATTTTCGCATCGTATTTTCGCGCGCTTACAGGAGTAGTTTGGAACGACAGCGTGATCGCGGCTGTGGTGCTCCTCGGACTAACTGGTATTAACTGTCTGGGAGCGCGCGCGGGCAGCAATGTGCAAAGCGTTTTCATGTTGTTAAGGATCGCAGCGATCGCGGGGCTCGTGCTCTTCGGATTTGCGCTTGGCGGCAGCTCTACCAAATCGGAGCCATCGCTTACCCCTTTGTTTTCGCTTGGAGTTTTGGCAAGTATCGGGTCCGCGATGGTTCCCATTGCGTTTGCTTATGGCGGTTGGCAGACCTCGACTTTTGTAGCAGGTGAAATG
>QHPC01000075.1 GCA_003218915.1 Verrucomicrobiota bacterium | reverse complement strand
TTTCATATCCAGGAGGTCAGACCGATGCAAGCATCGTAAATGGCGCGTCGCTAGAACCGAATCACTCCCATTTCATCTTGGTGGAAAGCGATGAGTGGGGCGGCGAAACCGGCACGATGTTCAAGGTCGCAAAGGCATTGAATGTGCCGGTAGCGACGATGCTCATCAACGGCGGCCAGATCGCAGGGAGCGAGGCGCTACAAAGCGTCCGCAACGGGTGGCAACTGTTTGTGATCGAAGGCAGCGGAAGGTTTGCGGACGAACTAAGCGCGGCCGTACGCGATGGTCAGTTTGCGAAATCCGTCGAAGTAAGTGAGATCGCGCGCTCCGGCCGCGTCGCGTTATTTCATGTCAATGACCCAGCTGTGACATTGAAACACGAGTTATACCGGCTATTCAGCTAAGGGCGCTCCAGGTTGGCCTTCCGGAATCCGTGCCGGCGCGGGCATAATCTTCGCCGCTTGTGTTGCAATCGCCGCTGGCTGTTTTTTGGTTGGCGCTGCCGAGGCTGATCATGCCAACTTTCGTGCGATACGCCTAGGAGGTGGGCGGTAGGCCGCATTGAGGCTGGATCTGCTGACGACGCGCCTTCCGGTACAGAGGCGGTATTCTCTTGCATTTAGAACGAAAATTAGTCGACCGTTACGTCGTCGTCGCTCTCTTCGAGCGTGTTGCCATTTTTTGTGATCTGAACGGCGTCGCGATCGAGGACCCGGACGGAGATATGTTGTCCGCGAAATTCTACGGTACCGTCGGCCGGCGAAATCCAGCGTTCGAAGGCGGGATTCGCGTTTTCATTATCCACGATGACTTTGATGTACGTTCTCTTAAGCGGCCGAATAGCGACATGATTCAGTCTGGCTGACGGACTACTTGCGCCGTCTTTTAGGTTTTTTGCCACTGCCCCTAGCATCGCGGCGCGCATATTCTCTATATTCTGTTTCTTGTCCGCTTCATCTTCCGCCGGTTTGGCAGCTGCGGCCCGCTTCGCAGCCTGGGTAGGTTCGCTCAACTTCTCAGGCGGCACTTCCCTTTTGTGACCCAAATACCATCCCGCGGCGCCGAGGATTACTAAGGTTGGAATCGTGGCAATGATTGCCATCCGCAAACGCGAAGATATATGGGGGGTCGACCCATCTGCCACCGGCCTTGTCCGCCCAACCGGGGTGACCGGCGCTTCTATATCGACGGGATCTGGAAGGGGCGGATTGACCGGAGCCTCTATATCGAGGGGCTTTGGAAGGGGCGGGTTGGCCAGCACTGACTTAACCGTTTTCGCCAGATTACTTAAATGTCGTTCGAGGGGCGGCGAAAACGCATCCATCCACTGTGAGGTCGAGATGAAATACTCCAGCTTCTTGGCCGGTGCAACGTCATCAATCCGGAACGGAATGATGTAAACCTCCTTGTTAACCGCGCGCTCTACCTCCCTCTTGATTTGGGACGACTCATTGGCGTTTTTGGAAAAGATCAGGATCATGATGCGACTGGATTCAATCGCATTAATGATCGACTCGCCCCAATCGGCGCCGGGCACAACATCACGCGGCGCTACCCAACAGGTCACCGAGTCTGCCTCGAGTCGCGCCACGACCGCATCGGCGACAGCTTTGTCTTTAACTGAGTGACTTAAGAAAACGTCATGGGCCATTCGCGCAATCTATTTCGCAACTTGCCTTATTCTCAACCGAACGATGGGGACACCAGATCGTCGATTCAAGATAAATCGACCAATTGAAGTTGCTTCAGCAACGCGAAAGCCCATTATCGATGAGAATGAGTTACCGCGACAAATTGGATAAGACCGGCCCCCGGAAACTGCTTGCATGCGACGGTGGGGGCATTCGCGGAATTATTAGCATCGAAGTCCTCGCGCGGATAGAATCAGAGCTGCGCAAGAGCAGTGGGAATCCGAAGTTGGTTCTTGCCGACTATTTCGATTACGTCGGCGGCACAAGCACGGGAGCGATTATCGCGACGCTCATCGCGCTCGGATACAGCATCGATGAGACACGGGATTTCTATCTTCGGAGCGGCGCGGAGATGTTTCATAAGGCGCGCCTATGGGAGCGCTTTCGTACGAAGTTTGAGGATGACAAACTCTCGCAGATGTTGCGTGATGTGATCGGCGCGGATACGACCTTAGGTTCCGAGAAGCTGCGCACGTTGCTCATGATGGTGATGCGGAACGCAACCACTGATTCACCATGGCCACTGTCCAATAATCTAAAAGCGAAATATAACGATGCCGCTCGCGCGGACTGCAATCTCCAGTTGCCACTTTGGCAACTGGTGCGCGCTAGCACTGCGGCACCGACTTATTTTCCGCCAGAGGTCGTCCGCGTCGGCCGCGACTTCATCTTCGTGGATGGCGCAGTAACAATGTATAACAACCCAGCGTTTCAACTTTTCCTGATGGCGACGAGCGAGCCATACCGGCTGCTTTGGCCAACTGGCGAAGACAAGATGCTTCTTATTTCAGTCGGCACCGGCGCGAGTGCCAATGCGAATAATAATCTGAGTCCTGAAGAGATGAACCTGCTCTACAATGCGGGCACGATTCCCTCCGCACTCATGGCTGCAGCGCTGCACGAGCAGGATTTTCTGTGCCGCATTTTCGGAAAATGCTTGGCTGGAGATTTGCTGGACCGCGAAATTGACAACGTGATCGGGCAAGGTATTCCGAATGTGCCAAAGTTGTTCACTTATGCTCGCTATAATATCGAGCTTTCGCGTGAAGGTTTGGATGCGCTCGGCCTGGAACACATCAACGCTCGGCACGTCCAACAAATCGATTCTGTAGATCACGTCAGTGAAATGCAAGAGGTCGGTCGAACGTTGGCTTTGCAAAAAGTGAAAGCTGAACACTTCAGTGCGTTTCCACCGGCGAGTTAGTTTAGTTATTCCATGCATTTCCTAATGGTTGATCCATGTCGGAAACCTTTGCGGGCTTCGTGAAAGGTCGATCCAGGAGTTTCGCCTTGCCCGGTATTGACTAGGGGGATAGCGTTCCTACTGGCTTGTGAAGCCCGCACGCGTTATCACCAATACGGTTTGCTACCTGGCGTTGATGCTCACATCGGCGAAGGCTGGGGAAGGGTGGCAATCGATGGATTTGTCGAAGGATCCAACTTCGCTCTCGACGATCCTTGCTCTTCTCAGAAATCATGAACGCTTCGCCAAGTGGATAAACGACAAGCCCCTCGGCAAATTTACCTACGTCAGTTTGCGGAAAGATCGAAATGATCCCTCAAAGACGGTTTATGTCCTGCTTGAGTGCGACGAGAACAAGAAACCAGTCAGATTTCTGCGTGTCGATGAGATCGCCAAGTTAAGTGTCACGGATTCTAAAGTACCGGAGACAGCCGAGCTCTCTTTCGAGTATCCGGCGGCTGCTGTTAAAGAGACCAGTCTTGACCATCCGAGTGTTCAGCGAGCCGTTGAACAAATGTTTCAATTATTTCGTTCTGCCCAAGGCACCCTTTATCTCGTGGATGATCACTATGTTGAAAGACGCACGGAAGGCGAGAGAGCTAGCGCAACATTAACCAAGCTTTCGGATCAGGGACTCTTGGTGCTTCGTTTGGTTTCGAAAGTTGCGGATAAGGTAAGTAATGCGTTCAACGCTATTAGTAAGAGTAAAACCCTTGTCTGGGATTCAACCTCCATAAAACGCATCAGATTTGAGTTGTCTCCTGATCGGAGCACCATTCGCGCGCTCGAGATTGTGGGCCTGTTTAAGACCGATGATATTAAATTACAAAGTCCGGACGCCGCAAATCTCTCTAAGCTGGAGATAAAAGACGATCGCACAACGGAAGTTGCCCTGACGGAAATGACAACTCGGGGAGCGCGCGAAAAAAGTGGGGAGAAGGAACGGCCCTCGACTCCAGTGAATTGGGACACAAAAGACTAGCCGACTCCAATTCATGAAAAGGCTTTTCATATTCACCTTTTGCCTGCTGCTCCTCGAAGTTGGTTATGCCCTCGATGTTCCTGATTTCATGATGGCTCCCAAATCGACCTGGATCTCAGGGTTCCCAGAATTAAACAAGGATGACATCCAGGCCGAAGTTGCCACCGCCGCCCAGGACCCGAATCTCGGCCTTCGTCTGGTCCACCTGAAGAAGTCTTATCAGGCGACTAGGCGTGCGTCGCAGACTCTCGCGGAGAACGGTGTTATTGAATCGGGCGACATTCTATTGAGTCTCAGGCCCGCTTGGGCCGATACGCTCGCGTACGCGCATGTGCAGATGGGAATCTCCCATGCCGCTTTGGCATTTGTGGTAGAGATGGACGGCAAGAAATATGTGCACTCTCTTGAGTCGCCGATGAGTTACAGCAGCTTTTTAGATTCGCCCCATCAGTATGGGGATTTGGACGCTTTTCATATCCTGCGACCGACGCTTACTGACGTGGAGAAATCGAACTTGAAACAGTGGGCGAAGTTGGCGATGTCACACCCGGATCGCTTTGCTTTTTTCTCAGACTATAGCAAACCGATGTACAAACGCGGCCTTCCAGGCGTAGATCGTCCGATCGATCAGATTCGCCTTTTGGCAAAGGTTATAAAGAATGGCGGCCCAACTTTTCATTGCTACTGCTCAGAGTTTGTCTGGTCGTTTCTGGGATTGCGCAAGTGTTCTCCGGATGAGTTTCCGAATGGCAACTTGGAAATGTTTTTTGATCCTTTGAAAGGGTTCTATCAAGACGACCCTAAGGCAGGCCTTACGCAAGGGCCAGATGCTGCACTAAGAAAGAGCGGCAACTCAAACAGAACTCAGATCCTCACTTCGAAGGTGTTTGTTGATTTTCTGGATAGCCCTTCGGACCTTCAAGGCCGAATGTCTTCGGGACACCAGGCAGTTGCGAGGGCTAATAAACCAAAGATGGAGTTGCTGAAACGTTATTACGCATCGGGTGAGCCTGCAGATATGGTCCCGGGGATTAATCAGGGTATCATCGAGAACTTTTCGCCAACGGCGTTCATGATTCGCTCCGATGCGGGTTTGAATGGGCTCAGGTATGTGGGAACAGTAGTCTTCGACAAATAGCTACATGCGGGTCGATCCCTTTCGGACTTGAGAATTTGTAACCCTTCCAGGCAAATATAAGGCCGCACGCGCTGGCTCGTCGCTTTTGCCCGAACCTCGGCAATTATTATCAACGTTTAGATGACGATAAGGATGGCATTTTCAACAGTCTGAATCAATACGAGGCAAGCCAACGTAACTCAGATCCAATCAACCGAGAAAGGTCGATAGCACTCCGTGCATTACGTCGCCGCTTTTTTCGCGCACTCTTCCTTTCTCTCTGTTAAACCTCTCGGCGCTTCTCGTAAGGAATATCTCTTCCGCGGAGCCGGTTCCTTCCAAAAATCAGCGTCGCCGACACCGAACGGCTGAGCAATCACTCTTTTGCCACAGCAATCGATCTCAATGTGGACAAAGCAGCCTATTGGCGATGTGAATCGCCGACGGAATTAGAAGCTTTTTCGCGCTAGTCGCGACGCGGTCGCATTCGTAACGTGCGCTGGTTTCAAATCAAACAGCAGCAACCGCAGCAAGAATAGTCACATGAAATGCAAAGCCATTAATAGTCGCACTCTAGTTCGGACCGGAGCAAATCACCTAGACTTCGAGCTGTTGCCTATTAGAATCTGGAAGTCAGAACAGGATATGCAGCATCGGTTAGAACATCGCGGGCCCGGAATCCGCTGCGCTGCGCCGTAAACGCCTGTAGAATCCACCAACGACCGTACGTCGATTTACGATCAGTGATACGCCTCCGACGACAGATGCGAGCGCGATTCAAGCCATCAGACTTTCGGATGTCTTCAGTTGGCTGGTGCCAGACGTACATTTCAATCTAGGAGACAGTTCGCGGCTCATTCAGAGCAGTTTGTTCTTGTAGCCTCGTGGACAAGCTGAAAACAATGCTAGGCCTATCGCCGAAAATGGTTGGAACTAACGTTGTAAAGGCCCAAGGCCTTTTGGGGCTATGCCATTTAGGCTTGTGCGCTCGTCTTGCTTCCGTGACGGCGGGGGGCGGCTCACGCGCGGCCCTCGCCTACTCGCCTTAATGCCCTGGTAAAAATACCGTTCTTACCTTCTCAACTTACCACTTTCGCAGATCGGCCTCTATCGAGTCGAGCCATTGCTGCTGCTGACGCGTTAATCCAGTGCGCGTTTTTAATTCGTTTAAAATATCACGACCCTTTTCCACCATTGTTCGTGCGTCTTTCTTGGATTTTGGATCCGAGCGTGCCAACCTTGTGCCCGTTCGCCAATAAGAGAACGCGAGGTCAGCCTGCCAGCCAGCATTGCCGGGGTCCCGTTTGGCAAGCTTCTCGAAAATTGCAAGGCTGTCGCGGGAACTCTTGAGCGCGCCAGCCAGGTCACCCTGCGCGCTCTGCACGTCGCCGACTTTATTGTAGCTGACAGAGAGATCACGCTGCAAGCCAGCATTGCGCGGGTCCTGTTTGGAAAGCTCCTCGCGAATTGCAAGGCCGTCGCTGTAGCTCTTGAGCGCGCCAGCCAGGTCACCCTGAGCGCCCTGCACGTCGCCGACTTTATTGTAGCTGACAGAGAGATCACGCTGCAAGCCAGCATTGCCGGGTTCCTGTTTGGCAAGCTTCTCGAAAATTGCAAGGCTGTCGCGGTAGCTCTTGAGCGCAGGCTCAAGCTTACCCTCGTCGCGCAGAATGTCGCCCTGCTGACCCAATGAAACGGTTTGTTCGCGCAGAGCATCTACGTGGCCGGCTTCGGGCGTATGGTCTTTATGATATTTCCGGATCCGCGCATTGATTGCGTCCATCATATCGAGCCGGCCGACCGTTCCCAGCGTGTCGCTCAGATCGTATTGCATGAAATTAATCAATTCATCGGCGTCTTTTTTTGCGGCGACAGCACTGTTCCTAGACTGCTGTGCGCTCGTTCTGGCTGTTTCAGCAGCAGCTTGTTGCTTTTCCGCTTCCCCGCGCTCTCGCTCGGCTTCTGATTTTTGCGAGAGAGCTTCTCTTCTTTGACGGTCTGCCTCGGATCGGGCTGCAAAGGCTACAAACCAAGCGTAAGCTGCAACCAGCGCGACGACGAGCGCAGCAGTGGCGAATAAGAGCGCGCGACGAGTGGCACGAGTTTGCTCCTCCGCCCTTTTCCGTTCCGCTGCGGCGAGCTTTTGAGCGGCTTGAAGTTCCCGTTGCTGTTGTTCTCTTTCTTGCTGTTCCAGTCGCTGTTTGAACGCGATGCTCGCACTCAAAAATTCTCGCTCTATTGGATTGAGTTCCACTTCGTGGCGCTCGCCCCATTCTTGCGCTTGAAGCAATCTTGCCCCTCGATACAAAAGATC
>QHPC01000357.1 GCA_003218915.1 Verrucomicrobiota bacterium | reverse complement strand
CTTTCTCATGGTTAAATACGCCACCGCGCTGCTGATCGGTTTCCTGATCCCAACGCTAACCTTTGAGGCCTATAGATTATTCGAGCTCGGCGGACATGGGTATCTCGCGAACTGCCAGGAGCTATTTAACTGGATTAAAGCGCAGGGGATGCCAAGCAACACCCATGTGAATGTGCTTCTCATGCGGCAACGAATCGCGCTAGTTCATGACAGCTTTGGAGTGAACCTCATCGGATTGGTCGCATTGATCGCATTCGGGATGCTCTTTTATTGGCGCTCCACCTCGAAGAATTGGATTTCACTGTCAGCTGGTCTACTTCTTTCGGTCGCGACTACTGCGATTTACTGGGCCACCCTATCCATTTGGATGGGCTCGTTATCTTATCATGGCGGTAGCGACGGGAGCTTTTCTCTTGAGCGTTCCTATCTTCACGCTCGAGCTGTGGCCTAAACTCCTCTTCGCCCTTTTGACTCTGGTCTTGTTGATGACCGGTCTCTCTCGCGCCGGCTACATCGTACAATCAACCGACCGTTGACTATTCAGGCCCACGACTGAGCGTGCAGCGCGGGCCTCACTAGTGGCCATCATAGATCAGCGCAAGCAGGAGGTCCCTACCATTTTGGCTTCGCGATGGTGGGGTTCATTTGCGGCCGTTGAATTTTTGCTTCCGGACAGCATGAACTTCAAGAGAATCGAGACGGTAAGCGAGTTGCCTGAACCAAAGATAGTCCTGTTCAATCACCGTTTTGATCCGCCGCGAGACGAACTCATTAACACGCTAAGGGCTCGGACTTCGTCGATAATCTTTGTGGGCGATCCTTACGAACTACTTGAGGTGCGTTAGTTACTTCTGATTCTGGGGATAGCTGAACCCATTCCTATAATTGCCTTTCAAGATCCCCGATGTATGGAATACGTCAATGCGGAAGGCTAAGATACCTCGGGCTGAACCGCTACTTTTTCCATTGTTGTCCTTGTCGTAAATGAGTTAGTCGATAACTTCCGTCCGGCGCCGCGTTTTCGGAAATCGCAGATGATATTGAATCGCTTCCCTGTCGACCCCTCCAGGCTGAAAATCGTAATTTTGTCGAGCCCGAAAACGGGGAATACCTGGCTGCGCTGGCTGTTGCGTTACGCCTACGGAATTCAGATGGTCGAACTGCCTCTGGAATGGGCTCCGGGATGCACAGACGACTTTCCTCCGAGTTTTGTTACGCACCAACATCTCTTCCCGAGCGAGAGCCTTGTCCGATGGTTGGTCGAGAGCCGAGCCGTCGTCCTCACGACAATACGCCATCCGGCGGACACGTTTTGTCGTATTTTTCATTATGTGAAGTGGCACGACAACGGGGTCGGGCCCATCCGCCGCAATGCTGAAGGAGGACGAGGACAGTCCAGGAAACAACGCGCTGAAGTATATCAACTACTGGTTTCCTCAGATTTATGCCATTTCGCTCGCCTGGGCCAACCTTGGGGCGCACGTAGTCCGCTACAAAGATTTGCTGGTCGACCCTCTGTCGCAGCTCCGAGAGGTAACGTCCAAGATCGTGCCGGTGGGATGAGGAGAGACTGAAGGCGGCGGCATTTCTTTGCAACCCCCGAGCAGTTGACAAGGCTCGGTCGTCGACCCGCTTCATCTTCGCACAGGCTCCGCGCGGTGGTGGATCCAAGAGCTACCGTCCGAGATCGTCGATGCGATGGCGGGCCTTTAGACCTACGCTTCCGCCTGCAAAATGTACGAGTACGATTGGAGCAGGTCCGCTCTGGAGCTTCCGAGATACGATTACGACAAAATAGATCCCCTTCGGGGCCACGATCGCTTTGACAATGGTGCGTTGATTGGCCCGTGGGTTACGAGGATATACCTGCGCGAAGTACCAAACGCCACTGCTCGCTGGCCGGAGCCTTGGGTAACCGAGGGGGATAGCTTCTGGAATTGGCTTCGGGCTCCGAGCGAATTCGCAAGCTTGATACAAGAACCCAGTCGGCAGCGATCGGATAGGGTTCGCGACGTGGTTTCTTGGCCAGACTCAGATGGAGTTCCAGATCGCGTGGGGTCTGATAGAGCCGGTGCTCCAGTCCTTTTGCAACTACCTCAACTCCAAGTCTGGCGACCCCTTATCCGTCAGCCTGCCGGCAGGATTACACAGCTAACCATGCCCGACGCACATGGCACGAACGAATTCGTTCCGCTGTGCCGACTGCATGCAAATCGAACTTGTTTGTTCAGAATGGAGTTTACCGTGCGCGGCGTCTGTGATACGCATTGGTATTGGGCATAGGTATTTGCCTCTTTCTTGAAGCGAAAACACTTGAAGGACTCATCGACCGCCAACACCGCCATTTGCAGATCACGCGTGCAGATCGAACTGAACCGTTTGATACGTCGGATGATCCCTCCCATCCGTCGAATACCGGCACGAATGCTGGTGGTAAATGATGAGATCGGAAACATTGACAAGGTGACCGACCAGTTGCCGGGCGGTATGGACATCGAGGGTTGGGCGGCACCACCATGGAAGCAGGAGGTTCCAGACGCATCTTTCTTTCGTGCTTTGAATGAGGATGGCTCTGTTCCTACGTAAAAGTGGATCGGGAGCCGGAAGCATTTATGGCCCGTGCTCCTTCTGGCAAAACAGGAGGTTCGCTGGATCCAATTCGACTCGTTTTTTGAGTTCCAGCTATACACTAAGAAACACTCGAAGCTTCTCGCCAAGCTCGAAGTTACTCGAGACGACTAATAAGGTTCCTGTGATCGGGCTGTGTATACTCCGGCGTATGCCAGAATGAAACCAACTGTTCTTCTTAACGATTTCAAAGCGCAGTGGCAATGCGTGCGGGAAGACACGCTGAAGGCGATCGATAGAGTCGGGTGCAGTGGACGGTTCATCCTGGGCGATGAGGTCACACATTTTGAGCAGCAGCTCGCAGCTCTCA
>QHPC01000356.1 GCA_003218915.1 Verrucomicrobiota bacterium | reverse complement strand
ATGTGCCGATCGTCCCAATCGTGTGCGAATTGGATTCTCAAACGCGGTACACGCGCGCCATGGAGAAAATGGCGACGTCGCTCGAATTTCTGCCGGATCCGATGGTCATCGAAGCCGAATGGCGGGCAAACCAGGCAGTCGCGCAAAAACTGGAAGAAGATCGCGCGCAGCGGAGCGTAAGGGCGCCAAGCGCCATCTTTTTGCGCCAGGCGCGTTTTGCTCTCGCGCTGACCAATCTACTTCGTGAGAAAAATGTGTCGCATGTCCACGCAACAAGTTCCCGTTCCCTCGTCTGCGCGCTTATCCTGAAAAAACTTCTTAATGTTACCGTGAGCGCCACGATTGAGGCGCGACCGAACTTACCGCGAGAGTGGATTCAAAACGCGTTGTCGGAGTGTGTAGGCGGTCGTTTGAGAGATCGGCAATTAGACAGCGGCGGTTCGTTTCTTGTTGATAAGACAACATTCCGTTCGGCTCCGCAGCAGGCGCTTGGACTGGTCAGTCAAAGAAGCGGGATCGATTTGACCCGCCTGAGGCGGAGGACGCGTTTCTGGCAGCAATGGGCGGAAACGCTTATGCGCTGGAGCAGAAGCGATCGAAAATCGAAAATCGAAAATCGAAAATGAAGAAAGCCATCCTACTCGCTGGCGGCGCCGGGACTCGCCTTTTCCCGCTCACGAAGATCGTCTGCAAGCAACTTCTCCCAATCTACGACAAGCCAATGATCTGCTACCCGCTGGCCACACTCATGCTTGGTGGCCTGCGCGAGGTGCTGATCATTTCCACGCCAAAGGATTTGCCGATGCTGCGCGATTACTTAAACGACATTTATCGAGGGCTGCGGCGCGTCACTCATTCTCGGTGACAACATTTTCTATGGAAAACTCGATTTTTACCGGGACGCTTTGGCCATCGAGCGTGGCGCCTGCATTTTCGGGTATCAAGTCCGTGACCCGGAACGCTACGGCGTAGTCGAATTCGACACGAATGGGAAGGCGATCAGCCTCGAGGAAAAACCGAAGGAACCGAAGAGTCACTTCGCAGTGCCGGGGCTTTATGTCTATGACGAGCGGGTGGTTGAGCTATGTCGGAGACTGCGTCCATCTGCGCGGGGCGAATTGGAGATCACCGATCTGAATTTGCTCTATCTCAAGGAGAACCAATTGCATGTGAAGTTGCTCAGCCGGGGCATGGCCTGGCTCGATACCGGCACGACAACAGCTTTGCTCGAAGCAAGCAACTACATCGCGACGATTGAGCACC
The DNA here is from genome assembly GCA_003218915.1 of Verrucomicrobiota bacterium. GTDB lineage: Bacteria > Verrucomicrobiota > Verrucomicrobiia > Chthoniobacterales > UBA10450 > Udaeobacter. The sequence continues at coordinate 1,007 of QHPC01000356.1, read as the reverse complement.
GGCAGGGACTCAAGATCGCGTGCCTGGAGGAAGTGGCGCTTCGGGCGGGATTCATCACGGAGTCTCAACTCGCCGCTACCATCGATCGACTGCCGAAGGGCGAATATCGCGATTATCTGCGAATGGTCTGCGACGAGGGGCCCAGCGCTGGAGCGGTGGGCTAGAAGTCTGGGTAGCGCACACGTCTCGCGTGTTGACGATTGCGTCTCGCGATCGCCAACTTTCTTCTGCGGCAATCGGGCGAGCAATCCTCATTGAAAAAAAAGACAGTTTCGGCGCGACGCCGAAACCAACACGCGAGACGCGTGTGCTACCCAATTATTTTGGTTGTTCGCGCAGCAGATGATTTGTGTCCGCCACCAACTTCGTTATCGCGTCCGCTTCTGTTGCGTCGTAGTAACCGCGAATCTCGCCGTGCCGATCCACCAGCACCATCCGCGTGCTATGAACCGGAATGCCCTGTTCGCCGCTGCCGTCTGAGACAGCCAGTTTAAAACCATCGTGCGATAGTTTGTAAATCGCGCTCTTTGGTCCCGTAAGGAAATCCCAGCGCGCAGGGTCCGCTTGCAACTTATCCGCGTAACCGCGCAGAACCTGAGGCGTGTCTTTCTCCGGATCGACGCTGAATGAAACCAGATGCACGTCGGTCTTTTCCAATGGCTTTTGCAGTTCACTCATCCGGCTGCTGATCATTGGACAAGGTCCTGGACAGGTTGTGTAAATGAAATCGGCGATCCAAATTTTCCCGGTCAACTGCGCGGAGCCAAAGGGCTGGCCATTCTGATTGACCAGCTGAAAGGATGGTACCGTGCCATACGACGAAACGGCCCGTTGCCTGAGTGCGTTCACTTCGATCTGACGCAGCCATAGTAACAGCCCAAGCGTAACAAATGGAATCAGGATGAGCGTGGTCTTCCATAAAATCGAAGGCCTCGAAGAGGTGCGATTCACCGCGATAGAAGTCGTATTCATGATTTTGTCAGAACAAGCGCAGCCAGCAACAGCGG
>QHPC01000073.1 GCA_003218915.1 Verrucomicrobiota bacterium | reverse complement strand
CTTCGCCGCGACGCGCTTCGCAAAAATCAACGTCGATATCCGGCGGCGAAACACGGTCCGGATTTAAAAACCGCTCGAAAAGCAATCCATACTGGAGCGGATCGATATCGGTGATTCGGAGGACGTAAGTAACCATCGAACCGGCGGCCGAGCCGCGTCCCGGTCCCACGGGGATGCCTTTCTCTTTGGCAAAATGAATGAAGTCCCAAACAATGAGCAGATAGCTCACGAAGCCGGTTTTTTCGAAAACGCC
>QHPC01000074.1 GCA_003218915.1 Verrucomicrobiota bacterium | reverse complement strand
GCTGCCAAACCAGCTCGCGTCGATTCCTTTCGCTCCTCCGAACATAGAAATGTCTCTTCTGATGCACCAAACCAGACGTGTGTACATAGGATAATCCTTCGGATGGATTGGAGCCGCGGAGCCAAGCGCCACAAAATCACCACTTTGATATGGCTTGGTCCCCCGGTTTTCGAGATTGACGTCCATGTCGATCACATAGTTGTCTTTGTTCTCTGAGGATTTTTCGAAGGAGAATTTTTTCCGAACGACAACTTGCTCGTCCGTAGTGCGCTCAAATTGTACAACCGAATTTGATTCGGTCGATGCACTGAACTCAGGAAGCGTTGGCGCTGATGGCTGCTCAATGATTGCCCCAATTGGCGCGCTTTGCGCCGAATTTAGGACAACGCGCTGCCCTTTCTCGGCGATTTGCCTCAGGAGAACGGCTTCCTTGATGCCACCTCCGCGATTCGTCAGGCGAAGCTCGACATCTGAATTTCGCAGCGTTTCGATCTTCTCGGCAAAGCTCGAAACCGGCTCGGTGCTCTTCGGCGTGGCTTCCGGGACAGCCGGCGGTGGGGAAGATTCAAGAACTTTCGGGGTCGCCGTGGGCGACGCTTGCCCTGACGCAACGTTGATCGGCACGGGTCGCGGCGACATCTGTTTCGCCACGTAAATCTGCCACGCCACGAGTCCGATTACACAAAGGATAACGACAATCCACGCAGTTCGATCCATAACAAATTCGGTTTCGCCCGAGCTTCCGCGGCCGATGCCGTGTGTCTCTACCGCTTCCAGAAAATACGCCGAGCACGTGGGCGTAAATCGGCAGCCCGAATCGGGTCCACACAGCAAACTGAGGAGCGGCGACAGCGTGCATTGGTAAACGCGAATCACGAAACGAAGCAGCCAGAGCATCACAGCAGAATAGAAGCGCGTCTTGCGAGACGCAACCATTCATCTTCCAAGGCGCGATAGCTCGCGGTCGCAGCGTCGCGCCTCGCAACAATCATAATCCAAAAGTCTTGTCGCAAATCATGCTGGTGCCGGCGGAAAATCTCCCGCAAACGGCGGCGGACGCGATTGCGAGCGACTGCGCTTCCGAGGCGGCGAGAGGTAATGAAGCCGACGCGGGACAGGCCGGAATTCTCGACAGCCACCGTGCTAAGCATCAGCAGTTTGCCGCGCCGCACCAGGCCGTCTTGTTTTACGTGGTCATATTCTGACGTCCGTGTCAGACGGCGCTGCTTTGGAAATGAAAGCGAACTCACGCGCTTCATATCGGTTGTCGATTCTCTACCATACGCCGAAGAGTATTGGAGGGCGGAGCTCTGCGACGCCAATCCTGGGCTCGCGAAGTTCGCCCCCAAATTACGGACGAGCATCTGTACAGCAAAAGTCTTCTCCCTGAAGATTTCGGGAGAAGACTTCGCGAAGAAAGAAAGCCAGGATTTACGGGGTAGGCGAGGCCTCAGCAGGCGATTCGGTTGTCGTCGCCGGAGATTCGGTTGTTGTAGTTGTTGGAGGACTCGTGGCTGCCGGGCTTGCCGCGGGTTCGGTTGTCTCGGTCTTTTGCTCGCACGCCGCAAGGAGCGCGGCACTGGCCAGGATGCAGATGTATTTTTTCATAGTGTTAATTGGAAGAGGCATATTGCTTTAACAGATTAATCGGAGCAAGGCAGTTTTTGATCGCGTGCAGGCGTCATTCCGAGCGTAGTCGAGAATGGAGCGGCTGAGCGAATCAAATCTCGTGGTGTGACCCAAGGTGGTTCATCGGGATCCCTCGACTCCGCTTCGCTTCGCTCGGGACGACCTTAAAGCGGGGCCTCGTATTTGAGGCCGTGCGCCTCCGCCACTGCCTTACAAGTAAGTCGCCCGTCGCGCGTGTTAATGCCACCAATAAGGGCCGGTTGTTTTTTACAGGCGCCTTCGAGACCGAGATCGGCGAGCAATTCCACATAACGAAACGTGACGTTTGTGAGCGCCTGAGTAGCCGTGCGCGAGTACGCCGCGGGCATGTTTGCCACGCAATAATGCGTAACGCCTTCCTCGACATAAACTGGATCAAGGTGCGTAGTGGGTCGCGATGTTTCCGCACAGCCGCCTTGATCAATTGAAATATCCACGAGCACGCTGCCCGGCTTCATTTTTCGCAGCATCTGGCGAGTGATTAACTTCGGCGCCTTCGCTCCGGGCAACAGCACAGCGCCAATTAGTAAATCGCAATCTGCCATTAAATCGTACAAGTTCGCCTCGCTTGAATAAAGCGTATTGGTGTTTTCCATTGCGAGATCGAGATAGCGCAAACGTTCCAGATCGATATCGAGGATCGTCACTTCTGCGCCCAGGCCCGTAGCCATGCGCGCTGCATTCACACCAGACGTCCCGCCGCCCACAACTACGACTCGTCCAGGCAGAACCCCCGGCACACCGCCCAACAAAACTCCGCTGCCGCCATTGTATTTGGCGAGAAAATTCGCGCCCATCACCGCTGACATGCGACCCGCGATCTCGCTCATCGGCTCGAGCAGTGGCAAACGATGATTGATCTGAATCGTCTCATACGCCACTGCAGTCACACCGGACTTCAGCAGCGCCTCAGTAAGAGATTTGCTCGCCGCCAGATGAAGATAGGTGAAGAGGATTTGTCCCTTGCGCAGCAATGGAAACTCCGCCTCAAGCGGCTCTTTCACTTTTACGACCATGTCAGCCCGCGCGAAAACTTCTTTCGCTTGATCGACAATCTCAGCGCCGGCTTTGATATACTCATCGTCCGGATAACCCGAGCCGATGCCGGCGTTCCTCTGTACAACGACTGAATGACCGCGCCGGGTAAGCTGTCTCGCAGCCGATGGCAGCAGGGCGACGCGTTGCTCCTGCTCTTTAATTTCTTTCGGAACACCAATGATCATTGAGGAAGTGAAAAGTGGCGAGTGACGAGTGACAAGACAAGACAAAAACGCCTGCGACTCGTCACTCGCCACACATCACTCGTCACTTTTACTTAGTTCAGCGACGGGTCGTCTGGCGCCGCAGCCAGCATTTTATACCATGGCCCCAGGCCGCGCATGATCTCGAACCACAGGTTCGGGAGACGATCAAGTTTAAGCACAGAGGGATTAGCCTTTTGAAGAAGCCACGCTTTCTGCTTCATCTCGGTTTCAAGTTGTCCCGCTCCCCAACCCGCATAGCCCACGAACGCGCAAACTGTAATGATTTTCGTTTGGTCTAATTCGTCGCTTGTTTCTTTTAAATCGACATTGTGATTGAGTTTAAGTCCTCCGCTGTGGTGCCACTCGAACGCCGCAAACATCAATTGATTTTTCCCAACAGGTCCACCGAGAAAGACGGGCACCTCAGCAAGGCCCGCTGGCGGTGTCTCGGTCACCAGATCCGCTACCTGTGTGTCCAGGGGCCGATTGATGATGACGCCAAGCGCGCCCTCGCCCGGGTCGTGCTCGGAAATGAAAAGCACGGTGCGCCGGAAATTCGGGTCGAGCATATTCGGATGAGCGACCAGCAACGAACCAGCAAGGCTGCGCGAGGATGGCTCATCTTCAAAATCACGCATCTGAAAACTAGAAACTGCGACACGCGCTTCCGCAAGCTCGGGTCGACGACAGTGACGAAATCCGAATCGCTTCCTTTCGCGTTTCGTCATTCGACATTCGCCTGCCGCGCCGTAGCTGGACGAAGGCGGGTGCTTTGTCATTCATTTCATCGGTCAATTTTGCTACGTCCTGAGTGTTGAATTTTTTCAGATAAAATTTGTTGCGATCTGCTGGAAGCTCGTTTAATAGGCTCGAAGTTTTTTACGATTGTTCTGGGGGGAACAGCCGCCCTTCACGCCTATCGGGTGTGGGGGGCGGTAATTTTTTGGCGTGAAATCCGAATGACGACGAAACGACGACAGACAAACAATAACCGAATAAGGCCGGCCACTTATTCGCCATTTGTCATTCGTCATTAATTCGGCATTCGTCATTCGTGCTTTGTGATTCTGTTTCAAGATCAGGACGCATTTCCTGGCCGCTCGCATTTACTTTAATGGCGCTCGCCATTGCTGCTGTCGTCGTAGTCATTTTTTGGCGCATCGAAACCTGGCCAGCCCGCACAGCGCAACAAAGCACCGCCCAACTCGAGAAGCTGGGTAAGGATTTGCGCGCCGCTTTTATCGACATCGCGCATTTGCAGCCGCGCATCACGATTAACAACCGTATCTACATGGAACAAACGACGCCCGTCAGCGAACTGGTTGTTTTGTCACGGCGCATCGAAGTTGAACACGAGTTCCTCCATACCTGGGTGGGTAGTTCGAAACGAGTAAAATTGCATGGCACATTCATCGCCAAAGCCGGCTTCGATCTACAGCACAACCTGTCGATCGATATCCGCCCGAATGAAATCATCGTCCAGCTGCCGCACGCCCAGATCCTTGGTATCGAGCAAGATCAGGTGGACGTCCTCGCGTTTGAAAATGGATTGTGGAACCGCATTTCAGGACAGGATATGCAAAGCGAATTATCGATCCTGCCTCAGCTTGCACGGGAAAAAGCAGCAGAAAGCGACTTGCCCGCCAAAGCCGAGCGCGCGCTGCAGCAGCAAGTCGAGCAACGCGTTCACGCGCCGCAACCGCTGCATTTGATTTTCAAAGGCGGCACCGCAAATGAAGCCCGATGAATAAACAATGACGAATGAGTGTCGAAACTCGAATAACGACCAGCGCCGCGTAATTCGCTCCATCGTTACACCGGATTTCCGGTTCAACGATTTAACGCGGCGTGGCCATTCGTCATTTGCCTGGCGCGCCGTAGCCTGGGGCGAAGGCGAGTGCTTTGTCATTCCTACAGCAACCTAGATGCCCCTCAAAAATCGATTTGTCCTCGTTAGTCTGTTCCTCCTGCTCGCAGCGTTGCTGGCCGTCTGGTTTGCGCCATTTACCGTCTCCCACGGTGTTCGTTGGTGGATTTGGTGGCGGGCGCGACAGGAGGGCTTCACTGTTAACATCGACAAGATCGATGCACCGTTTCTGCGTCCCGTTGTGATCCGCCAACTTCGCCTGACAAACGCGCACGATGACACGCTCCGCGTCGATCTTACAATCGGGGAAGCGCTCTTCGACCTGGATTTCAAACATATCCTTCTCCACAGACGAGGTCGTGCCATTCGCAATCTGTCGATCCGGGAATTGCATGGGGAACTTCGCAGGACTAATCCAACCGTGCGGGCAATCACCCGACGTGGCTGGGCGACATTGCACCGAATGCTTCCAGAGAACCTGACTGTCGCCGGCTCGGAGGTGCGGATCGAAAACGGGCCGACGCTTGTTTTGCTGCGAAACGGATTTCTGTCCGCGAATCAGACCGAAGCGGGCCGTTTTACTGCTGCCGAGGTGATGATCGCCTCGCCATGGTTTCACCAGACATTTTCGCAATTGCGCGGTGCAACGCGTTGGGAAGCTAATCGTCTGACAATCGCTGGACTCACTTTAACGCACGGTCTCGACCTGCAGTCCGCTACCGCGGACTTGTCGCGTCTGGGGAACCAGCGCGTGGGATTGCAGTTCGATGCCGACGCGTTCGGCGGAAAAATTCGCGGAAACATTTCGCATGAATGGCGCTCTCAACGTTCCAACTGGAAAATTGCCGGCGGTGCTACGGACATTTCTCTCGAGCAAACTTCGGAAGCATTCGGATTCGCCGATCGCATTAGCGGCCTGCTCCACGCTGGTAACTTCACTTTTCGCGGAAACCTTGCCGAACCAGACCGGGTCACCGCATCGCTCTGGAGCGAACTGACCGGGCTCACCTGGCGGAATCGCACGGCCGAAGCGATGATGCTGGGCGCGGCGCTGTACAACCGGCGGATTCAACTGCAACAGCTTTATATAAAACAGCGGGCAAATCAGTTCACCTTAAGCGGTGAAGCTGCATTTCCCACGAGCGCGTCGGGCTGGCTCAGTCCGGATTTTCGCGGCAACATTTCTGCATCGATCGATCAGCTGGGTGATTTTGCGGCTCTCTTTGGGGCGAACGCCGGCGATTTTGCGGGCAAAATCACGATCGATGGAGCGATGGACACCCGTGATCGAAAATTTGGCGGCCATCTCATGGTCGAAGGCGCATCGCTCACACTCTTCAAGACCGCCATCGACAACTTGAGTGCGAAACTGAATTTGAAAGCGACCGATCTGGAGATCGAACAATTGGCGATGACGCACAAAAACGATTCCCTCAGCGGACAGGGCAAGGTCGATCTGTCGCACGAGCACAACTATTCAGGGACGCTCGAAGCCCGACTGAATAACCTGCTCGATTATTTGCCGATTCCTCGCGAACGAAGTGAAAAAGCAAACCCGGTCCCCGCCGAAGTTCAGTCAACCATCGATTCCAGCAAGTGGGACGTACGCGGTGTGATCCACATGCCCAGTTCCAGCCCCATAAGCTTCACAGCCAATTTTCCTTTGGCAATCGGGACAGATTGGACCGCTTTTCGGAAGTCTCCGCTAAGTATCACACTCAACTTTCCATCACTCTTCCTCGCAAACGCGCCTCAGCTCTTTCACCCACAGCTTTTTCGTGACGGCATTCTGAGCGGAAACGTTTGGCTTTCCGAAACGTTGCAACATCCCCACATCGATGGCGACATCCAGCTGGTGAACGGAAAGTTGTCCGGTGACGGAGGAGGTCCCATCAATCTCACCGAAGCAAGCGGCCGCATTGCTTTTGGAGGAAACCGCGCCGCGATAGAGTTTCTCAATGTTGCGACGAAGGATACGGATCTGTCACTTCGGGGAGAGATCGATTTTCAAGATACGAACAATGTAACGCTCAAGGTAAATGGAGCGATGCCGTTGTTCGATCTGACTCAGTACCCAATCGGTTGCATGGAGAAGATCGAATTGACCTCGGTGCCTTTCACTCTCGCGCCGGCTGTTGCGGAGTTGGAATTTCGTGGAGGGCTCTTTCAACCGAGCTGGACCATTGGTGTGAAAGACCGCACCATCGCCCAATCCTTTTACACACCAGATCCCAGCGGCGTCAGCCGCGAATTTCCATTGTGTTTCTCAGGTGCTGGACCGGAACGAACAAAATTAGTGCTGGCAGCCCTTCCGCGGGCGGAAGGGCACCCCACGGCAACGCCTCGCCCAAAAAAACCAACAAAAGGGCGGCAGTAACGCCGACGTTCATCGTCTTTTCAAATTCGCCTCGCATTTTGCTGGCATTTTCCCGAGCAGAGCGAGGGACCTCACACACGCAGATGAAGAAGTCCTGGTTTCCGGCGTGATCCAACCTTCGTGGGTGAGGTGCTTCGCTTCGCTCAGCATGACACGCGTGGCGGGCAATCTTGGCACTCGGCGGCAGCGTTGGAAGCCACTCCAAACGCCGCTACGATTTCTCTGTCACCAGCCAGCGCGAAAGTTTTTCTTCGAGGTCGCGTGTGAGATTCACACTAAACTCCGCGCCTGCGTCCAGGCGCAGTGCGTTGCCGTTTGTGCGATCGAAGAGCAATCGAACCGGTCGCCGGCCCGGCGAACTGGCAAGGATCCTGCGCACCTCGCGTAATTCATCCCCCGTTGTAGCGGGAGAGAATTGCAAGAGCACCGCCGGTTCCTTGTCTGTCGATCCTTCAGTCGCCCCATTGGGCTTTCGCGGTGAAATCGTCCTGATTTCCTGCGCCACGGCGCGAGGAATTTCGTCGCGCTTGTCCAGCGTCCCTTTAATTTCGATAACACACCCCGCCACCAAGACGGCTGAGGTTTTCAGATAAACTTCATTCCATACTACTACTTCAAGCATGTCCGCCCGGTCTTCGATCCAAACCACCGCGAATGGTTTGCCCTCTTTTCTTGTGAACTTTTTCTCAACCTCCACAATCGCACCGGCAATCTTGAACGGCGCGCGATCATCCAACCCGCCTAATGAAGCAATCGATCGATAGTTTTTCACCGCAAAAACGTCTGCATACGCATCGAGTGGATGGCCGCTGACGTAAAAACCGAGTAGCTCTTTCTCGTAGGAAAGTTTTTCATGTTCGCTCCACGGAGTGGCCTGCCTCTTTCTCGATCCGGTCGGAGCAGTTGCTTCATCAAAGAGTGAAACCTGACCTGCCAGCCGGTCGCGCTGCGCTGCCGCGGATGCCATGACCGCGTCGTCAATACAGCTAAAGAGTTCAGAACGGTCGCGGCCCAGAAAATCAAATGCGCCGGCCTTGATAAGGCTCTCAAGCATTTTGCGGTTGGCAACGCGCGAGTCGAGTCGAGTGCAGAAATCCTCCAATGAACTGAAATCCCCTCGCTGCTCGCGCTCGCGAATTGCCGTTTCCATGGCCGCCTCGCCGACGTGTTTGATAGCGGCAAGGCCGTAACGAATGGCGCTGTAGCCGGCATCAGCGACGCCGGCCACAGTTTCCGGAATAAATTTCAAGCCGCTTTTATTGACATCCGGTGGCAGGATGGAAACGCCCATTCTTCTGCATTCGCCAACGAAAATGGAAATTTTATCTGTGTTATTGATTTCGTTGCTCAGCAGACCCGCCATGAATTCCACGGGGTAATGCGCCTTGAGATACGCGGTTTGATAACTGATCACGCCGTAGGCTGCACTGTGGCTCTTGTTGAACCCGTAACCCGCGAATTTTTCGAGCAAATCGAAAATGGCGTTTGCTTTCTTTTCCGGAATCTTGTTTGTGCGTGCGCAGCCGTCTATGAAATTCTTTCTCTCTTTTGCCATCTTCTCCTTGTCTTTCTTGCCCATGGCGCGCCGGAGAAGATCGGCTTGCGCGAGTGAGTAACCGGCGAGTTTGCTCGCCGCTGCCATCACCTGTTCCTGGTAAATCATCACGCCGTACGTATCCGCGCAGATACTTTCGAGCAGCGGGTGCAGATATTTGATCGGTGTGATCCCTTTTTTCGCTTTCACGTATTCGGGGATGAGTTCCATCGGGCCGGGTCGATAAAGCGCGATCAACGCGATAATGTCATCGAGCTTTTTTACGTCGAACTGCCTCGACAAACTCGTCATCCCGCCCGACTCCATCTGGAAAAGACCGATCGTTTCGCCTCGGTTATAGAGCGCAAACGCCGCGGCATCGTCGAGTGGAATGTCCTTCAGCGAAAAGTTTGGCTCGCGCTGGTGAATCAGGGCCAGGGTATCCTCAATGACGGTCAGCGTTTTCAATCCGAGGAAATCCATTTTCAGGAGGCCCAGATCGTTGAGCGGTCCCATGGCGTACTGGCTGATCACGTCGTTGCCTTTCACGTCGCGACAGAGCGGGATGTAATCAGACAGGTCGCGGTCCGC
>QHPC01000072.1 GCA_003218915.1 Verrucomicrobiota bacterium | reverse complement strand
AAGTTCCACCAAGGCGGGCCCGTGATGTGGCCCATTCTGATTGTGTCAATTATAGGGCTCACTGTGGTGATCGAACGATGCCTTTGGTGGAGCGGCCGATGGTTCCGACGCGATCCGAAACGCATCGAGAAAGTGTTTACTGCGATCGAGCAGGGAGATACGACGGAGGCCTCCAGGCTTTCCCGTGGATCACGCGACCCGGTTCTGCGAATGATGTGGAACGGCCTCAACCATCAACACACTTCGCTGCAAGGGGCGTTGCAGGTCGCGGCCGGTATCGAGATCAAGCGGGCCGGTCGATTCCTGGTGGTCATGGACACGCTTGTGACTTTGGCGCCGTTGCTCGGTCTGTTGGGCACGATCACCGGTCTGATCAGGTCGTTCAGTTTTCTGGGCAACGAAGAACTCGCTGTACAAGCTGTGACTGGCGGTATCGCCGAAGCGCTAATCGCCACAGCGTGCGGTCTTGGTATCGCGATCTTCGCGTTGATTCCGTTTAACTTTTTCACTTCGCGTGTGTCTAACTTAGAGTTCGAACTGCAAACCGCAGCCACGAACCTGGAAGTCATGCTGGAAGCACAACACAGGGAGCACAGAGGAGTGGAGATCGAGCACGGTACACCCGCCTCGGCAACCCGGTCTTCAATTTAGGAATTTTCCATGCACGTCAGCTCACCCGTTCCTCACAAGAAAGCGCGGATCGAGATCATCCCGTTGATCGACATCATGTTCTTTCTGCTCGCCAGTTTCATGATGGTGAGCTTGAGCCAGGTGCACATGAAAGGCATTAAGGTTAATTTGCCCACGGGCAGCTCGGGCGAGACGCAATCAAAACGGGATTACATCAGCGTCTCCGTCGATAAGGATGGTCATTATTTCTTCGACAAAAATGAGATGACCGATGCTGATATGCAAGCGCGCCTGATCCAGGTGCACCAATCAGATCCGGAAGCGAAGGTGTTCGTCCGGGGCGACCGCGACACGGTCCACGGAAACGTTGTTCATTTGCTCGATATGCTTCGCTCAGCAGGGTTCTATAAGATTTCATTCGAAATTAAGAGCGAGGCGCTAAAGGGGGTGCCGGGCGCCGGCACGTGATCTGATTATGGCGGAGGAGACACCAAAACCGCTGCTTTATCGGCCACCTGCGAGCTGGTATTTCTGGGGCGCTTTTGGCGCCGCATTGGCGATTCACCTTACCGCGGTTGCGCTTGCTCAGAAACGCGAAGTCCCGGCTGAAGTGCCTCCCGACATACCGACAGCCGTCGTGGAGGCAACACTACAGGCTACTGAAGAACCCACGCCTCCACCGGAAGACATTCCTTTGCCGGAGCCTCCACCCCCGCCCGAGATCCAGCCGGAGTACGTGGAAGAGACAACCCCTCCGCCAAAGAAACCGCAGGCGCAAAAATTCACCCCCATTAAGGCGCCGCAAGCTGCCGGTCGTCCTGGTCCAATGTCGATCTCATCAGCGAAAGCTCTGGCCACTTATGCGCCGCGCCCGCAGTACCCGTATGAGGCGCGCTCGCGACATGTCACTGGCAGCGGAGTGTGTGTCGTCGAGGTCGGTCCAAGCGGCAGCGTAAACAGCGCTTCGATGGCATCAAGCATCGGAAATCCTATATTGGATAACGCGGCACTCAGTGCCTTTCGACAATGGCGGTTTAAGCCGGGTTCGGTTTCGAAGGTCAAAATTCCCATCACGTTCACGATGACAGGCGCCCAGTACTGAAGATCTCTGAAATTTTTGACATATGAGAGTCTCTTCACCAGTTCCGCACAAGAGAGCGCGCATCGAGATCATCCCTTTGATCGATATCATGTTCTTTCTCCTCGCCAGCTTCATGATGGTGAGTCTGAGCCAGACGCACATGAAAGGGATTCGGGTGAATCTGCCGGCTGCAATTGCTCCGCCCCCCAGCCCGGTAAGAGACTATGTCTCCATCAAGATCCGTGAGGGCAACGTCGTTACTTTTGACAATCAAATTGTCACCGATGACCAGGTGTTACCGCGGCTTTTTGAACTCCACCGGGCAAATCCGGAAATTAAGGTCTCAATCAGCGCGGACTTAATGGCCATGCATGGTGATGTGATTGCGGTGCTTGACAAAGTGCGCTCCGCGGGAATCACCAAGGTTGGTTACCAGATCAGGGCGGCAGGTGCTCAGCAGGGCGCCCAGCCTCCGGGAGCTCCTCCGCCTCCGCCGGCTCCGCCGGCACCGAAGCCCTAGACTTCGCCGCAAAGCGTCGGCAGTTTGGCTTGCAGTTTGCGAATCGCCTTTGCGCGGTGACTGATATTGTTTTTCAGTTGTTCGGGCAGTTCGGCAAAGGTTTCTTCGAATCCATCTGGAATAAAGATCGGATCGTAGCCGAATCCGTGTGAGCCCCGCGGTCGTTGGGCGATTTTTCCTTTTACGACTCCTTCGACTGTTGCAAGGATCCGACCATCGCGCGCGACCGCCAGGACGCAACGAAATCGCGCGCGGCGCTGATCGCGCTTGGCATCAACTTTCGCAAGTTGCTTCAGTAACTTGGCGATTTTTTCTTTGTCGCTCGCATTCGCCCCTGCGTAGCGTGCTGAATAAATTCCCGGCGCGCCTCCCAAAGCTTCGACCTCCAGTCCCGAATCGTCCGCGATGACCAAGCCGGGCAATTTTTCTGATACTGCGATCGCTTTGAGCGTCGCATTTTCTTCGAAGGATGTTCCATCCTCCGTTATTTCGGAAATTTCGGGATGCGCGGTCAGATCCTGTGCAGCCAAACTTGATCCGAGAATTTGCTCAATCTCGCGCGTTTTATGCGTGTTACGCGTCGCCACAATCAATTGCATGCGCCTTTGACAGGATTCAGGATTAACCACTAATCCACACTGATGACTGCAAGTAACGGAAAGTTATGAGCGTGAAGAGATTTTTTGTGAATTCCTATTCATTCGTGTCCATTCGTGGTTGAACCATGGACGAGCGCCGCAAACCGTACCCATTCGACCAGTTCGAACCAAAATGGCAGGCCATCTGGGAGAAGCAGCAACTCTTTCACGCGCCCAATCCCGGTGAGAAAGATTTCGATCACGCCAGGCCAAAATTTTACGTCCTCGACATGTTTCCCTACCCGAGTGGCGCAGGTCTGCACGTTGGCCACCCCGAAGGATATACTGCCACGGATATCATCGCGCGTTACAAGCGCATGCGCGGATTCAATGTCTTGCATCCCATGGGATGGGATGCATTTGGTCTTCCCGCGGAGCAATACGCGATCAAAAGTGGCCAGCACCCGGCGATCACAACGCGCGAAAACATTGCGAAATTTAAGAACCAGCTTAAGCGAATTGGTTTTTCCTACGATTGGCAGCGCGAGATCAACACGACCGATCCGCGTTATTACAAATGGACGCAATGGATTTTTCTCCAGATTTATAATTCCTGGTTCAATCCGGCCACAAATAAAGCCGAGCCCATTTCGACCTATTCGGGCAAAAATCCGGACGAAGTTCGCCTCGCTTATGTCGCTGACGTGCCGGTCAACTGGTGCCCGGAGCTCGGCACTGTTTTGGCTAATGAAGAAGTCGTTGACGGAAAGAGTGAGATTGGCCGTTTTCCGGTTGTCCGTCGGCCAATGCGCCAATGGATGTTGCGAATCACCGCATATGCGGAGCGATTACTGAATGAGCTCGATAAACTCGACTGGCCCGAGGGAATCAAACTGCTACAGCGCAATTGGATTGGCCGCAGCGAGGGCGCGGAAATCGACTTCAAGATCGGCAAGAGCGACCAAAAGGTCCGCGTCTTTACGACGCGGCCCGACACCCTTTACGGTGGGACATTCCTGGTGCTCGCCCCGGAACATTCGCTTGTCGACTTAATTGTTACCGAGGAACAGTGGCCGGCGGTTCGCGAGTATCGGGAAAAGACAGCGCGGAAAAGCGATCTCGAACGCTCCGATCTATCGAAAGACAAAACCGGTGTGTTCACCGGAGCGTACGCGATTAATCCTGCAACTAACGAGAAGATTCCAATCTGGATCGCTGATTATGTGCTGATTGGTTACGGGACCGGCGCGATCGGTGGCGTGCCTGCGCATGACGAACGCGATTTGGAATTCGCCAAAAAGTTCGATCTGCCGATTGTGATCGTCGTTCAGCCAAGGGGAGATGAACCAGCATTTGGATTCACTGGCGAAGGCATTGCCATCAATTCTCCAGTGATCAATGGCCTAACGAGCACGGAAGCAAAGAAAAAAATCACTGCATGGCTGGAAGAACGCAGCTTGGGCAAAGGTGCGGTCAATTACAAATTGCGCGACTGGCTTTTTTCGCGACAGCGTTACTGGGGTGAACCGTTCCCGATTATCTGGGAGAATGGCAATCACCGTTCGTTAGGCGAAAGCGAACTTCCTGTCGTGCCGCCGCCGCTCGAAGATTATAAGCCGACCGGGACCGGCGAGCCGCCGCTGTCAAAGGCGAAAGTTTGGGTTCGTTATTCCGAAAAAGCGACTCGCGAAACGAACGTCATGCCCCAATGGGCCGGCTCATGTTGGTACTACCTGCGGTTCTGCGATCCGCACGAAGATCGGCGTTTCGTTGGAGAACAGGCCGAGCGCTACTGGATGTCTGGCGCGAAGCCGGGTGGTGTCGATCTGTACGTTGGCGGCACCGAGCACGCGGTCCTGCATCTGCTTTACGCACGGTTCTGGCAAAAAGTGTTGTTCGATCTTGGTTATGTCTCGAAGCCGGAGCCGTTCCAGCGGCTGGTCAATCAAGGAATCATCCTGGGCGAAGATAATCAGAAAATGTCGAAATCGCGCGGGAACATCGTGAACCCGGACGACGTGATCGACCAGTACGGCGCCGACGCTTTTCGTTGTTACGAGATGTTTATGGGACCCCTGGAGCAAATGAAACCGTGGAGCATGCGCGGCGTGGAGGGCGTATCGCGTTTTCTTGCGCGCGTCTGGCGTTTGTTCATGAGCGAAAACCAGAGCGGCGACTGGGAATTATCTGGGAAAATCAAACAGATCGACGCAGACAAGGCCCAACAGAAGATGACCCATGCCACCATCAAGAAAGTCACGGAGGACATCGAGTCGTTTTCGTTTAACACGGCAATTTCACAGATGATGATTTTCGTAAACGTGTTCACCGGCGTCGAAGCGATTCCGTTGTCATCAATGCGCAGCTTTTTGGTTTTGCTCAGTCCATTCGCTCCGCACATTGCGTCTGAGTTATGGGAGCAGTTGAACACGAAGTTTGCAGACGCGCGTGGCGATATTACGAAACAGAGCTGGCCCGCCTACGATGAGACATTACTTGTCGAAGACGAAGTGGAAGTGGTCCTTCAAATTAACGGTAGGGTCCGCGATCGAATGAAGATGTCGGTGTCGGCGACGGACGAAGAAATGAAAGCCGCCGCGTTGGCGAACGCGAAAATTCAAGACCGCATTGTTGGCAAGACTGTGCGCAACGTGATTGTGGTCCCGAAAAAGCTTGTGAACATTGTCGCCGATTAGTTGGATGAAACGGTATGTGGAAGGAATTTAAGGAGTTTGCCGTTAAAGGAAATGCCGTTGATCTCGCAGTCGGCGTGATTATTGGCGCGGCCTTTGGGGGAATCGTTAACTCACTCGTCAAAGACATTCTCATGCCGCCGGTGGGATTACTTACCGGCGGCCTCGATTTCTCCAACAAATTCCTCATCCTCAGGACCGCACCCGGCGGCGGCTCCTTTAACACCCCGGCCGATGCGGCCAAGGCAGGCGCAGTGACTTGGAACTACGGAAATTTTATTACTCTTATAATCAATTTCGTCATCGTCGCCTTCTGCATTTTTCTCGTGGTCAAAGCGATGAACAGACTAAAAAGGCCGTCGCCAGCTGCCGCGCCGGTTTCCAAGGAATGCCCGGCCTGCGCGATGACGATCCCGATTAAGGCGACACGTTGTCCGCATTGCACGAGTGAGTTAACGCAAGCGACCACGCAGTGATGTCGTATCCGGCGTTGTTCACGCCGGCCAGAGAAATCGATCTCAAAGGCTCCACGGGGATTGGCCGTCTCAGTCCTAGGGAATTTTCGTAAATTATTGCTTGCCCTCAACGGCTTCGGCTGCTAGGAAACTGCCAATGCCGAAGTGCCTTAACCTTGCGGTGGCAGCAGCTGGCGCTTGTTTAATTGTTGGGTGTGCCACGCAATCAAAATCAAGTCTGAGCAGCGGCCGCCGTGTACCGAACGTGCGCACTACTGCCTATACGCACAGTGAAGGAAGCGGATGCCACAACGCGATCGGCTGTCGTCTTTCCGGTGGCAAAGTGATGAGTGCTGCGTCTGATTGGTCGCGTTATCCGCTTGGCACCCGATTTCGCATCACCGCGACAAACGAAGAATATGTCATTGACGATTACGGGTGGGCACTCGTTGGGACTGATACCATCGACCTGTATAAGCCGACCCGGCTGGATATGAAACGCTGGGGTGTTCGCCGCGTGGACATCGACATCCTGCAATGGGGATCAGAGGAACAAAGTTTGAAAGTCCTCGCGCCGCGCTGCAAACATCGCCGGGTGCAGCAGATGGTGACAGCTCTTGAGAAAAAAAAGGGGAAAACAACCGTCGCGCAAACCTCTCCTTCTCGTAGTTCGCTTTGATTTAAGGCCAATCGCGCCGCATTTTCCCGGCGCATGAGAATATTCGTTGTTGGCGGCGCCGGCTACATTGGAAGCGTTTGCGCCGAGCTATTATTGGATGAAGGCCACGAAGTAACGATCTTCGATAGCCTGACCGAAGGCCACCAGCGCGCGGTCGATTCACGCGCTAACTTCTTTCAAGGCGAGTTAGGTGACCGCCCGCGAATCCAGGCTGCGCTGTCCAACGCGCGCCCGGACGCCGTGATGCATTTTGCAGCAAACGCGCTCGTTGGGGAATCAATGCGCGATCCGTCGAAGTATTTTCGCAATAACATGTGCAACGGGTTGAATCTGCTCGATGCCATGGTCGCAACAGGCATTCAGCGAATCGTTTTTTCCTCGACTTGCGCGATTTTCGGACTGCCTGAGCGGTTGCCAATCGAAGAAACGACGCCGGCGCGTCCGATCAATCCATACGGCGAATCGAAACTGGCTTTCGAAAAAATCCTGCACTGGTACGATCGGATCCATGGAGTAAAGTTTGTATCATTGCGTTACTTCAACGCAGCTGGGGCCACGAGGAACTTCGGTGAAGATCATCGGCAGGAGACACATTTGATCCCCAACGTGCTTAAGGTCGCGCTGTGGCAAAAACCGAATGTCGAAATTTACGGCACTGATTACGAGACACCCGATGGAACATGTATTCGCGACTACATTCACATTGTGGATCTGGCGCGGGCACACATCCTGGCGCTCAGCGCAGCCAATAGCGCCTTTTATAACCTCGGTACGGGAGGCGGCTCCAGTGTTCGCGAAGTAATCGCGGCCTGCGGCAAAGTCACCGGACGAAACATCGCCACCATTGAAAAGCCGCGGCGGCCGGGCGATCCACCTCGGCTCATTGCTTCTTCAGAAACGATTAAAAAAGAACTCGGTTGGCGACCGCAGTTCCAGTCGTTGGAAGCAATTATCGAAAGCGCATGGAAATGGCACGAGAAATTTCCTCGCGGCTACCAGGATTAAAAAATGAAATTGTTATTGCGTGCTGGAAGCGTCGCGCAAGGATCGGCTTAACGCTGCCTGGACTGGCGCAGTTCCCAGATCATTTAGCCTGCCACTTTCCGCTGCGACAATCTGCATATTCTCGTTCCTGGGTGCCCAGACGTTGGGATCGGTTGGACCGAAAAGCAGGATGCAACTTGCGCCTGCAGCCGCGGCCAGGTGCGAGATTCCGCTGTCGTGCCCGATGAAGATTGAGTGCTCAAGCACCCCGGCCAGATGAGGCAGCGTCAAATTTTTTGCAAAACGGATATCCTGATTCTTCCAAGTGTGCTCCAACTGGGCGCTCTGCGCTTCGTCTGCTTCGCCTGAAATAACGATCAGAGAAGGGCGCTTTTCGACTTGGTAATGTTCTCTTGAGAATAACTCGATCCAATTTTGCAGCGGCCAGTTCTTTTCAGTCAGATCGGCAACTCGAATTCCGAGTTCTTCGATGGGTCGCACGAGCTGCCTCGCCGCATGGCCGCCGGTTTCGACAATCCTGGCGGGCCCGCAAAGCAGCTTTTTAACGCCACAGCGGCGGAGGTTGTTTTCAAAGATCTGGTCCGGGTCATACAGATAGCTGATGATCAAATCGAAGCTCGCGAAATAGTCTGCCAATTCTGCTGAGATCTCTGAATTCTTTGCGAAGAAGCTGGAGAGAGGTCCGTATTCGATTGATCGAACTGCTTGCGCATAGAACCGATTTTCCGCGAGCGCCGCGATGTGCTTGTAACCAAGAATCTCAATGTGCGTATCTGGGTAGGTGTCACGGAGTGCCTTGAGTGCTGGCAGGGTAAGAATGAAATCGCCGATCGCGCCGCCGCGGATGACCAGAATGCGGTTCATTGAGATCTCTTGTCGCGGCGCTCTATGAGCGCCGAAATCAATGGCGAGGCAACTTTCCAGCATTGTCGGCGGTCACAGACCGCCGCTACAGTTCCTAATACCGCGTGAAGGCGAACGTCAGAATCACGCCGCCGTAAAACAATGCGATGGCATGCAGAAAGCGCCAGCGAAAGACGGTCCGTGTACTCCAATTAATTTGATCTCGCAGCACATAAGGAATGGCCACCCAGAACAAGCCGGCAAGAATCAGCAAATAGGCAAAGACCGTTAGGAGCAACCGGCTTGGCTCGTAACGCAGAAAGGCGGCGTCGAGTAGTGGCTCCGCAGCGAGCAAACAAAGAATTCCAAGCGCGCGCACTGCCAGGAATTCTCCAACAAAACGCAGCACGAGTCCGTAGCCGATGGGCAGCGCAATGAGCAGGGGACGGCGAAATGAAGAGAATTCGCCCATCTGGATGCTGGCGAGCAGCCAGAACGTCCAGACTAGACGCTGTGATCCCGGCAGCTTGTAAAGAGAGATGGTAAATCACTGGCGGCAAAAGTGCGCCACGGCGGATTCGTCCCGCCGTACGGCGGGCGAATTTTCAACTCGCCGTCCGGTGGATGCAACTTGAAAAGTGCCGGGATCTTTCAGCAGCGGCGTTCCGTATAAGCTGAATCCATTGGCGCGTTGCACATGTACATCAACAATCTCTCCGATCAGTTTTTCGTTGCCTTCGAATACGACAATCTTGTTTGTGCGTGTTCGGCCCATCAACCGCATTGGATTGGTTTTACTCGGACCTTCGCAAAGGACTTCAACAGCGCGACCTACCAAACGTTCACCAGAGCGGCGTGTCGATTCGTTGACAACCTCGAGCAAATCCTGATTGCGCTCTTGTTTGATGTGCTCATCGATTTGATCAGGCATTTCCGCGGCGGGCGTCTGGCGGCGCGGCGAATAGCGAAAAACGAACGCGTTATCGAACTGGAGTTCTTCAACCAAATCGCGCGTATGCCTGTAATCGTCGTCGGTTTCGCCCGGAAATCCCACGATGATATCGGTGGTAATCGCGATACCCTCGCGTGCGTCCCGGATGCGGCGAACAAGATCGACATATTTCTCCGCCGTGTAGGCTCGGTGCATGGCTTTAAGAATTCTGTTGGAGCCGGATTGCAACGGCAGATGAACGTGCTCCGCCAGTTTCGGCAGATGCGAAATCGCATCGATCAAGTCATTGCGGAAACCGATGGGGTGAGGAGACGTAAACCGGAGCCGCTCGAGGCCCTCAATTTCATTCACTGCCTCCAGTAATTGCACAAAGGGGCTTTTGCCGTCGCGCTTCGGAAATTCGTGACGGCCATACAGATTTACGATTTGCCCGAGAAACGTGACTTCCTTCACGCCATGCGCGACCAGGTCGCGCACCTCTCGCACGATTTCGGCAATCGACCGACTCCGCTCTGCTCCGCGCGTCTGCGGTACGATGCAAAATGTGCAATGCATATTGCATCCCTGCATGATGGAGACAAACGCTGTGGCCTGATTTTGTGCCAGCTCTTGATCGCGAATCGTCGATTGCGAGCCTGGTTCGTCCGCAATGTCGACGATCGAAGAACGCAGGTCGTCCATAGCGTGATTCTGGTAGGGCGGGGTCGCCGAGCGCGCCGTTTTCTTCGCCACCAATTCTTCCACGTAATCTGCAACGCGATGAAATTTCTGCGTTCCGACGACCAGATCGACGTGGGGCAGATTCTCCAGTAGTGATTCGCCTCGCGCCTGGGCCATGCAGCCAAGGAAACCGAAAACCATATGCGGCCGCTCTTTCGCCATCCGCCCCATCATTCCCATTTTGCCAAGCGCCTTTTGGTCAGCCATGTCGCGTACGCTGCATGTATTCAATAGGACGACGTCAGCTTCTCTTTCGTCGGCGACGCGCTCGTAACCCTGCGCGATGAGTGAGTGCGCGACCTGTTCCGAGTCGCGCTCGTTCATCTGGCATCCATAGGTCTTGATGAAAAATTTTGGCATGGACGAGCGAAAACAATACATGCCCAGGCTGCCTCCGTCCAAAGCAGGACATGAATTTTCCCCACCTTCGCGCCAGGCTACGGCGCGGCAGGCGAACTCATACGAATCGATTCCGTCTTACGAGGTCGTGACAATTCGCGTAATCGTGTCTTAAATCGCGGCATGCCTCAAAGGAAAGATGAACAGCCAGCAATTGGAATCATCGGCGGCAGCGGTCTCTATCAGATAGAAGGATTGCGCGATGCAACCGAACACAGCGTCGATACGCCATTTGGGCCACCCTCGGACACGCTCTTTGGCGGAAGGATTAGCGGACGCCAGGTGTATTTTTTGCCGCGACACGGACGAGGCCACCGGATTTTGCCGCACGAAATCAATCACCGCGCCAACATTTACGCCCTACGCTCGTTAAGCGTTCGCTGGATTATCTCGGTGGCGGCAGTGGGTAGCCTGCAGGAAAAATATGCGCCGCGCGACGTGTTGCTGCCGTCGCAGTTTTATGACCGCACAAGTAGGCGCGATACTCATACATTCTTTGGAGCTGGCATTGCAGCGCACATTGCATTTGCCGAACCGATTAGCACAAAGCTGCGCAATCTTCTGGCCGACTCAGCGAGATCTCTCGGCGTTACCGTGCATAACGGCGGCACCTACGTGAACATGGATGGCCCTGCTTTTTCCACCCGTGCAGAATCGGAATTCAATCACCGCAACGGTTTCGATGTGATCGCGATGACGAATTTACCGGAGGCGAAACTGGCTCGCGAAGCCGAGATCGCATTCGCGACGATGGCGATGATCACCGATTATGATTGCTGGAAGGTGGAAGAAGAACCGGTTTCTGCGGAAATCGTCCTCAGCCATTTAATGGCAAATGCGGAAACGGCGAGGAAAATAATTGTGGATGTACTCCCGCAAATCCCGACGGCGCCAAATTGGCCGGAGCATTTCGCGCTAAATACCGCACTGATCACAAACCGTAAGATTTGGCCGGAAGCTACTGTTGAAAAGCTGAGGCCTATTTTGGCTCGATTTCTGGAGGCTTAAGTTTCGCGTGAACCGTTGTGGCCGCGGCCGTGCGCGCCGTCCAATTCAGATATTCCGCCGATCGATGACCGGCCACAGGCCGGTGGCTACGGCGAGCGTCGTTTGATTGCCTGACACAGCGCTCGGATTTGATCGTCGTCGTGTGCTGCCGTCACAGTGATGCGCAATCGCGCGGCGCCTTTGGCCACGGTAGGATAGCGGATTGCCGGAACAAGAAATCCTTCACTTTGCAGCGTGGCTGCGAGATCGAGTGCCGCTTGCTCATTGCCGATTATCAAAGGGAAGATCGCGCTGCCGGCGTTCTCATTAGGACGTGAGACGTGAGACGCGAGAAGTGAGAGAAGTTCGCGCATCAGATTGATCTTTTTCCAAAGCAAAAGCCTGCGTTGTTCTCCTTCCGGCGACGCAAGAAAGTCAACTGCGGCGAGCGCGGCTGCCGCGATTGCTGGCGGCGGCGCGGTGGAATAAATGAAGGAACGGGCGCGATTGATCAGCCATTCGATAAGCGTGCGAGCGCCGCAGATGTATCCGCCGCTCGCACCGAAGGCCTTGCTCAACGTTCCCATCTGAACATCGACTTCCTCGCTTACATTTTCTGCCGCAGCGAGACCGCGGCCATTTGGACCAATCACTCCGACGGCGTGCGCTTCATCGAGCATGAGCAGTGCACGGAATCGTTTTTTTAATTCAACCAATTCGCGCAACGGCGCGAGATCGCCGTCCATGGAAAAGACAGACTCTGTTATGATGAGAACACGCTTGCCCGGATGTTCGCGCTGAGCCCACTCAAGATGACTCTCCAGTTTGCCGAGCTGATTGTGTGGAAAGACGCGCAGGATCGCACCGCTCAGCCTTGCGCCGTCGATCAGCGAGGCGTGACAGAGTTTGTCGAGAAGGACTACATCATTTTTGGCGACCAGGCCAGGAATCGTGCCGAGCGCCGCGGCATATCCGCTACTGAAACAAAGCGCGGATTCGGTTCCTTTCCATTTCGCCAGTGCGCGTTCCAAGCGCAGATGCGGTGATTGCGTTCCGCTGATTAACCGCGAGGCCGCGGCCCCGACGCCAAATTCGTCGATCGCCGAAGTCGCTGCCTTGCGTAATCGAGGATCGTTTGCGAGACCGAGATAATCGTTAGAGGAAAAATTGACCAAGCGGCGGCCGCCAATTTCGACCTCGGGTCCTTGCGCGACAGTGATTTCGCGGAGATGTCGGTCCAGCGAACGCGCACGCAGCGCCTGCAATTCTTCTGCGAAAAGATCCTGCATCACAAACAATTGAATTGCGACGCCGGCCAATTGAGAATCACAAAGTGAAAACGCGTTGCTTTGATCATATCGATTTACGAGTGAAAGACATGGCGGCGGCAAGAAAGTTTTACGGAAAATTCCTGCCGCAGCTTGGATTTGTTAAGGAAAAACCCGGACGATACTACCATACTTTTTATTCCGCCGGCGGCGATAAGCCGTCGGAATTCTTTGGGTTCACACGGGACAAGAATCATAAACCGAACCGCACACGCATCGCGTTCTGGGCCGATACGCGGGAAGAAGTGGATAAACTCGCAGAGTTGGTGCGCGACGCGGGCGGCAAGGCGCTCGTGAAATTTGTTGCCGAGAAAGGCCGATCATTGCGAAATGATCTAATTTCGGCGAAGAGGTGAACGATGAACACCCCCGCCCACGAGCCTGCGATCTTGCAAGGCGCGCGTCGCATTCGCTATCTCAAGCTGATCGCGCTCTTCAAGATCGCCAAGGGCGTGCTGCTTCTGGTGCTTGGCGTTTCGCTGCTTTTTCTCAACGCGCGTACCCGCTGGATGGATGCGCTTTCGAATTGGGCCGCTGACGAAATCTTGCTGGAGCATAGCAAAGCTGTCTCGTATTTGCTTCACAAACTGCAATCGGTTCTCGCAGGGGGCACGTTGCGGGCCACGGGTTTTCTGGCCCTCTTTTATACAGCAGTTCTTTTCACTGAAGGAATTGGCGTTTACATGCAACGACGCTGGGCGGAGCTCCTCATGATTTTCGCGACCGCGACGCTAATTCCGATTGAAATTCGTCATCTCTGGCATCGCCCCGGTCTGGTGGGCGCGCTCATTCTGCTGGCAAACTGTTTCATTGTTTGGTTCCTGTATGCGGTACTCAAGCGCGACAAGGCCAAAGCCCAAACCGCGCAGCCACACGAACTCGTGGAGACGCGTTAGGGGCCGTTTTATAAATGTTGTAGCTATGCCGCTGTGCGGCGTCCGCGTCTTCGGGATGCACGTTCGAAACGGCGCACAGCGCCGTGGCTACAGCTGCTTGCTACAGGTCGGCGAAGAGATCAAGATATTGTTCGAGGTAACGCGTCAGGAGAAAATTCTTGCGAACCATCTCGCGCGCCTTGCGTCCCATCCCATGGCGCAATTCCTTATCGTTGATCAGCTCCACCATGCGCCCGGCTGTTTCTTCGATTGATGAGACGAGGAAGCCATTCACGCCATCGTCGATCTGGTAACGGATTCCACCGACATTTCCGCCAATCACTGGCGTGCCTTTCCACATCGCTTCGGCCACTGTCAGCCCAAAACCTTCGCGCAACGATTTTTGCAACACAACCGCTGCCCGTGTTTGCAACGCATTTACCAGAGCAGTGTCATCGCCACTGGTCAGAATCAGTATCCGGTCGTCCCGGCAGGCGCAGAGGGAGTGGAAAATTTCTTCGCCCTCCGGGTCGTCGGTCGCAAAATTGCCGAGCAAGACCAGTCGGGCATCGATCTGTTTGCGGGCCAGCTTGAACGCTTCCACGACTCCTTTGGGATCTTTCCACGGATCGAAGCGCGAAATCTGGACGACGAGCGGCAAGTCGACGGGTATCTCGTAGTGCGCCAGACGCTCGTTGATTTCTCTGTCGCTCAATTGACGATTCTTGATTGTGAATGGATTGATCGCCGGCATCATCACCCGTTGTGGCGGCTTCATCTCCTGAGCGAATTCTTTGCAGCTCAGAATCACAGCGTCGTAATTGTCGATCCAGCGCCGCAAATACTTCCACGTTTCGGCATCCGGCCGGGAAAGGTCGAGGTGACAGCGCCAAAGCCACGGGCATTTTTTCTCGTAATGCTCGATCAACGGCAGAGGCTGCGGGTCGTGCACAATAATGAAGTCGTGATCGAGAAAGTTGCGCACGCTATTCTCGTAGATCACTTGCTCGAAGATCTCTTTTTTGATCTTGGAGAGATCGATTCCTCCGCCTTGGAGGGCATTGTGCATCTTCTTCGTGATGGAGAAGAAATCAGGTGAGCCCTGAATCACTCGCCACTCCGCACGCAGCCCGAGACTGTTCATGAGCAGAGTGAGCGAAGAAATTATTTCTGCCACACCGCCGCCGTAGTAGGTGGAATTGAAATTCGCGATGCGCAGGCCTTTGAGTTTGGCGGCCTTGTCGCGAATTCGCCGTACGACTTCCGCTCCGACGAGCGGCTCATAATCTTCGACGCAAGTGATGCGATAATTGGCCATTTGTGAATGATTCGTTTATGAACTCGGACACGCTCGCAGAAAGCCCGAGCAGCGATTTAGTTTTGCGTCGCGTATCGCGGGCGCGCTCCTGGCAATGAAGACACCGAAGATAGACGATAAATTGAGGCTGCAGGCGGACTTCGGAGAGACCGACGCGATCTGCGTAGAGGTCCTAAAAAATCCGGCTACCGAGGAAGGCGTTTTGCTCAAAG
>QHPC01000355.1 GCA_003218915.1 Verrucomicrobiota bacterium | reverse complement strand
AAACCCAAATAGCGACCAACTGAATCGGCTATCCGCTTATCATGCAGCCCAACTCATCACAAAGGAATGGATGCAGCCGACAAATGAGACACACGAGATCTTCTCCGTAACTATAACCGGACAGAAGCAGACCTCATCGCGGGTCATCACTGTATATGCCGTACGACGACCAGACAAACAATGGGCTTTGCTGGCGATTAACAAGGACCCCAACCGCGCAGTGCGACTTGCCGTGCAGTTCAAGCTTCCCGGCACACAACGGCAACGGAGCTTTGCCGAAGACATTGATGTTATCCAGTTCTCCCGCGAGCAATATCTCTGGCACGATGACGGGCCAAACGGCCACCCGATTCGAAGCCTGCCGGCCGCGCACCTCACGCGAAAAGCCTCCTCACTCTACGATCTGCCGCCGTATTCGCTCACTATCTTGCGGGGAAGACTTGCGGATTGACGGGCGGCACCGCACGCATCGCCAGTTTGTTGGTTTCCACGATGCTTTCACGGCTTTCCACAAAACCTACCTCGATATTGAACGTTTACGGGAGTTCTATAACACTGCCTAACCCGGCGTAGAGATACTGGTCACCGAACGCCTTGCGAAAAGCCGCAAAAGCTGGCTCTCCGGTGCAATGGCCGGGCGCCATCTGATCAACTTTCCATTGATCGTGCAACGCCGCCGCGATACGCCCAATGTCCGGGTCTGGAGTTGTTACCAAATGGAGTCCTCCGAAGATAAGATGAACATGTTTGTCCACGGCCATTGATGCTTCCAGTATCTTCTCAATTCCCGGATGTGAGCATCCGACTCCCAAGACCACACCCTTGGGCGACTTAATCGCTAGCGAGAGTTCGCGAAGTTCCAGGGTGCCCGGTGTCTGCGAGACTGTCGAAATCAAAAAGATTCCTGGCACAACTTCAGTTAAGTTATCAACCCAAACAAAGTTGGCGTTTGGCCAGGGCGTGCCGAATGTCATCTTCTCGGGCGCCTGCCCATCATAGTAACGCATATAAACAGGTAGCGACTCATCCTTGCGATAAAACGTTCCTGGCAACGCTGCGCCGAATACTCCAAACCCTTCCTTTGGCGCGTAGATTCTTACACTCGGATTGACACTCAACAGATAGTTCAGGCCGCTCGTATGATCTCCATGTCGATGCGAAATAACAACGAAATCTAATTTCTTGAGATCAATGCCCAATGCTTTGACATTCTGGCCGAAGGTATCGGCGTTGTTACCGGTGTCGAAAAGGATACGCTTGCTGTTATATTCGATGAACGCAGAGAATCCCCAATCCTTCTTCAGCGGAGAGGACTTCCCAAAAGCATCATAAAGGATAGTGATTCGATTTACAGGCTGGGCAGCGAATGCGGCTGTGCTCAATAAAAGGATAGCTGCCACAGTAAAACAAACAGATATCCGGATTCTCATCTTTGTGAGTTCGATTTCTAACGAGACGTAGCTGAACTTCGTGGGATTTTGCAGACTAAGGTGCACCTGGTTCGTGTGGTTGCAACAAAGTGCTGAAACATACGTAGCCTGCCCGAAGGGTTATCGCGCCGATTTGCGCGCAGAGCTAGTCGCCTTGATGAGCATCATCTGGGCGAGAGTTATCGTCATTCGAACTGGCACTGCCGCGAGCCGCGCGGCTACACCTGTTTCCAACTCGTCCATAAACTTCGCCGAACGCGCCTCACATGGCGCTCCATCCAGGCTCGCCGCAAGTGTTGGGAATACCGAAGCCCGGCAAAAAACAGCCCATTGCGCGCCAAATGCGTGAGCGTCACCGCTTGCCTCAAATTGAGTCCAGATGCGATCTTCGCCGTGGAACAATTCGAAATCCTCAATCGAGAGATCCTCAAAGCAGCCACCTTTTGTGAATGGCTCCATAAATTGCGCTCTGGTTCGACCGACAGTGGGAATCACCATTCTCTGAAATTCTTCCTTCCGAATGAGGCCGCGATCGACCATGTCCGTAAGTGTGTCGTAGAGCGCAGCCACTACCGGTCGATAGCCAAAGTCACCGTTGTCATCGATCGCCATTGTCAGCACGACTAGCCGGGCGCCTGGACGCAGCTCGCAGCTGCGCATGGCAAGAAACGTTCGCCAATCTTCCGACGCTTGTTCGGCAAACGCACTGCGCGCAACTGCGTCATGACTATAAGCTATCTGCACCTGGTCGGGAATCGCGCTGGGTACCAGGCTCAGCCATTGAACTGCCCACGCGCTCCATCCCAGCGTCACGCTGGACGCCGGCAGGATCTGCTGGAAGTAAGATCGTCCCACCGCTGCCGCGAATGCCGCCGGATCGTTGCGAAGATAATTGTCGGGATCGTTTGCGAGCGTTTGGAAAAGACCTGTGAAATCGTTGCCAGGCAAATCGGTGTGAAAGACAAAGATCGCTCGCTCCTTGCCGACGTGCTCCCTGAGCGCACGGATTGCCGCAGCCATTGGCACAAGTGAGTTGTGGCCCTCGGATGAACCGTAATCCGCGATGACTACCAGTTCCGGCGCCGGCGGCAGCGCCATTGCACGAGCCGCGCGTTCGATCAGCGCCACGGCAGGCAATGAGCCGACTGCCTGGACCGACGAGCTTCGATTGTACGCGCCTTTTCCTTCCATCGGCGCGGGTTGAAGAAACTTGGATGCCTCGGCCACGCCTATTTCTGCGCGATGATGTTACGACATTCAAGGTCCTGAGTCCGAAGCAATCACTAAACCGCGGTTCAAGCAGGCCAGAGCCACAGGGCCACACCGCCACAAATAAGAATCAAGCCGAAGACCGCGCCGATGCGCAGGGTCAATAAGCGGTGGCCAAGCAAGCTGACAGTCCCGAACTTAAACACTAAGTTCGACATCGCCGCGATCAGGATGGCGTGCCAGCCCGTGGAGGGATCGGTGCGACCTCCTCCGTTCCCGGTGGCTTGAAGTCAGGATCTTGGCCTTCGGATTCAGGAGGCAGGCCATGATCACCAGAGCAGTCC
>QHPC01000071.1 GCA_003218915.1 Verrucomicrobiota bacterium | reverse complement strand
CTGTGGGAAACGCTGGGACGCTGGAAACGTTCAAGCCCTGAATTGGATCGCATTCAGTTCCTGAAGACCGTGCCGTTCTTCGACCAACTCTCGAATCGGCAACTGAAGACTGTGTCTGACATCATGTTTGACCGCAGTTATGACACTGACGAATCAATCTTTGAGGAAGGACAACCGGGAGCCGCGCTCTTTCTGATTTTGGATGGAAAAATTGCGATAGAAATTTACCGCGAGACCAGCACCACGCGTCTGGCTGTTCTGGAAAGAGGCGCCTTTTTTGGTGAGATGGCGCTCCTGGATGACTCACCGCGTTCCGCTAATGCGCGGGCTTTGGAACCGACCCGGACGCTGGCGCTTTACCGAAACGATCTTAACGGATTGATGCATCGGCATGCGCGAACTGCTTGCCAAATTTACCGCTCCCTAGCGTCGATGATCGGTGATCGACTTCGCTCGACCAATGAATTGGTGCAGATGAAAATTTCTGCTGACACCGCCGGCTTGGGATGAGCAACGGTCAGGGCTTCGAAGAGAAAGAGCGAGAGCGCAAGACTCGGCGCAGGGTCTTTTATATCGCGCTTGCGACGCTGGCCTTGATTTTCGGAGGATTCCTGATCTGGAAGTTAAGGATCCTCATTCTACCGATCGTAGTCGGCGCCTTATTGGCCTTTTTGTTCCGTCCGGTGAAAGATCGCTTTCGGGTTCGATGGTTGCCTCACGAGCTTCAGGTCCTTTGTTCCTTCGCGCTTATTGGCCTTGTCCTGTTCTTCGCCTTCAATACTCTGCGCAAACACATTCCGGACGAAGAGCAGAAACTCGAGTTCAAGGTCCGCCTGAAATACAAACTGAACGAAAGATACCGGCAACTGGTGGCGAAATTACCGGAAAGAAAATCAAACGCGGTGACGCCGTTGATCGAAAAAGAAGTCGGCCCGCTAATGGATAAGGTCAATCAGGCACTCGCACTTGATCCCAAGGAACGCGATCTGTTCCTAAAATATGCCGCGGGATACAACGGTAAACCTCCCATTCAAAGTAAATTCGTTGATTACTTTTGGGCGAACCAAAGAACCGGGAAATATGTAATTCCCGAAAAGACTCCCGTGACTCCGGCGCCCCCCGTGGCGCCGGTTGGAGTCGCTCCAACTCCTGGTCCACCTGCCAGCGAGGGCGCGAGCTTGGAGAATAAATTGTCCGCATGGATGCTCACACCATTGATTTTTATTTTTCTCGGTTTCGATAACGGACAAATCCGCCGCTTTTTCATTAGCCTCGTTCCAAACCGTTATTTTGAGCTGTCGCTCACGGTTCTTGACGAACTCGACGACGCTATCGGCAGGTATTTACGCGGGACATTGCTGGAATGTTTTCTGGTGGGCCTGACTCTGACAATGGGATTGGTTCTCCTTGGGATTCCCCTGGGGATCGCCGTCGCGATTGGCGTGGTTTCCGGACTTCTCAATGCCATTCCGTTTCTGGGAACGGTCATCGCCCTGGTGATTGGTGTCGGTTATGCGTTGATCGCGGAGAACGTGACGCCGCTGATTCCCGGTCTGAATCCAAATGACCTTGCGTTGTATGTGCTGATCCTGGTCGTGATTGTGCATGTACTGGACGATGTTGTTTTTCAACCCTTTGTCCTTGGCAGCGCAGCGAATGTTCATCCACTCGTGGTTGTTATCGCGATTATCAGCGGCTCTCTCATCATGGGCTTGTGGGGAATGCTATTCGCTATTCCCACCGTGGTCGTAGTCAAGACTGCGGTCGCGACCTTCTTCAAAGAACTGAAGGATTATCGCATTATTTGATGGCCGCTTTGAAAGCGATTGGGACCCATTAGGGCTTGAAAGTCGGGTCAGGTCACTGAGTTTTAGAGGAAATGAAAACCGTCTGGCGCGTTTTTGTTTATCTAAGACGCTATCCGGTGCTTGCGATCGCGATGCTGGCTTGCGCGGTCACGGGTACCCTCATGGTGATCGTTCCCCCGGCGGCGACGAAATATGCTCTTGATAACGTCATCAACGGTCACCACCCCGAGCGTTTGCTGCCACTGCTTATTCTCGTGGCTTTCGCCATGTTGGTTCAGCGAGGCTTGGATTATCTTCGCCTTTTGCTCAACAACGCCTTTGAGCAAAAAGTTATTTTCGATCTGCGCCGCGATCTGTATTCACACGTTCAAACTCTGCCACTGCGCTGGTTCGATAATCGCTCCACCGGCGATCTGATGACGCGAATTCTCGAGGATGTGGGCTCGGTCGAGCGCGTCCTGATCGACGGCATCGAAAAAGGCACGGTGGCGGTATTGCAGATCGTGGTGGTGGTGGTGGGAATGTTTTACCTCAGCACAAAACTGACGCTGGTCGCGCTCGCGCCGGTGCCGTTTCTCGCCGGTGGCGCGCTTTGGTATACGCTCACGGCGCACCGGCGATACCGCCTGCATCGCTGCGCCGCTTCGGCCATGAATTCACTTCTACACGACAATCTCTCCGGCATTCGTCAGATCAAAAGTTTTGTACGCGAGACGGAGGAAGATCGTCGCTTCAACAAAGAGAGCGACGAGTTGCGGCGCGCCAGTCTCGTCGTCACGCGGGTGTGGGCACTATACCATTCTTCAATGTATTTGTTCGGTTCGCTCGGCGTGCTGCTAGTGATCGCCGTGGGGGCGCACGATATTTTATCGGGCGCTATGCAGTTGGGCGATCTTGGCGCTTTTCTTGTGCTCGCGAGTTTTCTCTACGAGCCAATAGGGAAACTACATGAACTGAATCAACTGGTGCAGGCAGGACGGGCCTCGGGGGAACGCGTCTTCGAAATTCTCGATTCACCGGGCGAGCCGGAGGGTGGCGAAACGTTTGCTCAAACAGTGCGCGGCGAGATTGAGTTCCGGCACGTGAGTTTTAGCTATTCCGGTGAGTTGCCGACGCTAAGTGACATTTCATTTCACGCGCGGTCAGGTGACACGATTGCGCTTGTCGGCACGACCGGCTCGGGAAAATCCACGGTGATCAATCTGCTCACGCGTTTCTACGAGTTCGATCGCGGCGAGATTTTGATCGACGGAAGTCCGATTCGTGATTTCAGCATTCGCGCGTTGCGGCAACAGATCGGGATGGTGACTCAGGAATGCTTTTTGTTTAACGGCACCATTCGCGAGAACCTGCAAATCGGGAAGCCTGATGCGACGGATGAAGAATTGCTGGAAGCGGCGGCGGTAGCAAACGCGCGTCCCTTCATCGATCGGTTGCCTCACGGATTGAGCAGCGTGGTAGGGGAGCGCGGAGTAAAATTGAGTGTGGGCGAAAAGCAGCGCCTTTCGATCGCACGGGCGCTGTTGAAGGATCCGCCAATTCTGATTCTGGATGAAGCTACGGCGAGCGTAGACACGACGACGGAGCGATTTATCCAGGAAGCGCTGGAGACTCTAATGTTCGATCGCACTTCCATAGTAATCTCGCACCGGCTTTCCACTATCGTGCGCGCGGACAAGATTCTCGTGCTTGATCACGGCCGTATTGTCGAGCGCGGAACCCATGAGCAATTGCTCGTGCTTGGTGGGAAATACGCGCGGTTGTGCGAACAAAGTCTGCTCGAACGGAGCGAGCCGACCATCGCCTGACGTATCCGCGTTGATCAACCGCGACGCACGCCAAGCGTTAGCGAGATTCGCCCGGTTTTGCACGTTTAAAATTTCGAGCTTGATATTTGTCTGGGATTTGAGTTTTGGGAGTTGGACATGGCCATCGCACCACGCCTGATCAGTCTTAATCTTGGGTCCCAGACTATTGGCCTGGCAGAATTCCGCATCCAGGCTCACGGTGGCCTGGTCTTACTGGACTATCGTTTACGCGAGATTGCGACTGATCCGACCAGCGAGGAGATACGGCGGGCGCAAATCGCGGTCGCTGTGCGCGAAATGATGAGCGAGCTCCACATTAAACACGGCGCCGTGAATTACGCCTTACCCGCGCAATCGGTTTTTGCGCGCTTTGTCAAGCTGCCCGGCCTTGAACAGGAAAAACTGGACAAAATCATCGCGTTTGAGGCACAGCAAAATGTTCCATTCCCGATCGACGACGTGGTTTGGGATTACCAGCTGGTCGGAGGCGGCCTGGAGGAACAAATTCAAGTGGTCCTGGTCGCGATCAAAGTTGATTTGCTCGACGACATCAACGGAGGAGTCGAAGAAGCCGGGCTGCATACTTCCACCATCGATGTGGCGCCGATGGCACTCTACAATGCGTTTCGTTATAGCTACCCGAATGTGAACGAGTGCTCGCTGCTCGTGGATATCGGAGCGCGCACTACCAATGTGCTCTTCATCGAACCTCGAAGAATTTTCTCCCGCAGTCTTCCCATTGGCGGCAGCGCGATCACCGGAGCAATTGCCAGGGAATTTGGCGAATCCTTTGAAGCCGCGGAAACTCGCAAAAAGCGAGATGCCTTTGTGGGTCTGGGAGGCGCTTACGCCGAGCCTTCGGACCACGACCTTGCCCGCGTCTCCAAACTGGCGCGGAGCACCATGACCCGACTGCACGCAGAGTTGATGCGCTCGATCAGTCATTATCGGGCGCAACAGAAGGGAAGTCGGCCGGACCGCATCTTTCTTTGTGGCGGCGCCGCGGGTATGCCTTACATGCGCGAGTTTTTTCACGAGAAATTCCAATTGCCGATCGAGTTTTTTAATCCGCTTCGAAACGTAGCCGTATCGGAAGCGGCCTCGGCGTCGGGTGTCGCGCACTCCGCCCATCTCCTTGGCGAATTGGTCGGCCTGGCGCTGCGCAGCGTGACGGCCTGTCCAATGGAGCTTAGCCTGCTTCCGGCAAGCGTTGTTCGAAGGCAGGAATTGGAACGGCGCCGGCCATTTTTCATTGCCGCGGCCGCGTGCGTGGTCCTCGCCATGCTGGGCTGGTCGATTTATTACACGCGAGCGGCGCAGGTAACGCGAGAAACCGCTGAGCTGATCCAACAAAAGAACGCCTCCATGCGAGGCGCAGAAACGCAGCTTGATAAACTCAAAAAACAGATCACCTCACTCGACAGCGTCGCTACTCCGCTAATTAGCGCCACCAATGATCGCGACTTCTGGCCGCAGATTCTTGAAGATTTGAACGCGCGTCTGCCTGAGGCCGACATCTGGATCACCGAGCTCGGAGCGACCTCGGGTGGAAAACTTCTGGGCGCCGGCGAAAAACGCGTCGGAGAAACTACACCCGCGACTGCTCCGCCGGTTTCCGGAGCGGCAACGAAAGCTGCTGCCGCCGGTACTAAGTCAATCGACGGCATCCTGGTGCGCGGTCTTTACCTTTATAATCCGAAACAGCAGGAAATCGTCGTCGATTACTTACGCAACCTGGCGAGCTCGCCGTTTTTTGTTGTCGATCCAAAAACTCCCGAGCGAGTAATCAAGTCAAACTCCGTGCCAAACGACACCGACTGGGCGTTCCCTTATGAACTTCAACTCACACTGCGCAAGCCGGTGAAATTGCCATGAAAAATCAACCACGGATTACACGGATGACACGGATGAAAAAATGATTCACGGAGAGTTGAGCGGTGAAATCATCAGCGCTGCAATGGAAGTGCTCAATGAGCTTAAACCGGGACTCGACGAAAAACTTTACGAACGCGCAATGGTTATTGAATTGAAGCACCGCGGACACAGCGTTTCGGTCCAAAGCTCGTTCCCAGTTTCTTATCGCGGCGAGCTAATCGGCAATCTAATTCCCGATCTGATTGTTGACGATGCGGTAATTGTCGACCCCAAAGTGGTTTCCTGCTTCACCGACACGCATGTTGCGCAGATGATCGGGTATCTGAACATCACGAGCTTGGACTTGGCCCTTCTTATAAATTTCAAGAATGCGCGATTGGAATGGAAACGCGTATTGCGTCCACAAGCATCTAGCGAACCCGACAACCCTGATTTTCGTGCGTGAATTTCTTATCCGTGCCATCCGTGTAATCCGTGGTTAATGCCATGAAGTTGTGGTTTCAACAAAATCGAGCGCTCGGAACACTTCTGATTGCCTTTGGAATCGGCGCGTTATTTGCCGGGATCCTTCTCTATTGGAGATGGGCGACCTGGAGCGACACGAGACAAACGTTCGACCAGGCGGCAGCAGAGAAAACTCGCCTGGATCGCCTCGATCCCTTTCCCAATGACGCCAATTACCGGAAACTGCAGGGTTACCTGGATCGATACAACACTGCTCTAGACAAGTTCAAAGACGAACTAAAAAGGGAGATCGTCCCGGCGCCGCCGCTCGCGCCCAATGAATTTCAATCGCGTTTGCGGCAGGCCACAGTTGCGACGCTGAACAGAGCACAGACTAACAGCGTAAAACTTCCGGATAAATTTCAGCTCGGCTTTGATGAGTTTGCCATGGCGTTGCCAGAAACAGCTGCGGCGCCACTCCTTGGGCAGGAACTTTCCCAAATCCAGATGCTGATAAACATTCTGCTCGACGCAAAGGTGGACAGCGTAACTTCTTTTCGCCGCGCGCCTTTGCCCGAGGAACACGCAGCTTCACCGACTCCGGCGCCATCTCCAGTCGCCGGAAGAACGGCCGTTCCAAGCAAAACAGCGACGCCGCCACCGGCGTTATTAAAGCGCAACATTGTCGATCTAACTTTTAGAGCGACGCCCGCCGCAGCACGCAAGGTCTTGAACGAAATCGTAAATTCGAGCGGGCAATTCTTCATTATTCGCACCCTGTATGTGCACAATGAAAAGGACAAGGGCCCGTCACGCCAAAGAACCGGAGAACCAGCTCCCGCTGCACCTCAGGCCCAGCCGGGCGCAGCCGTGCCGCTAAATTTCATAGTCGGTAACGAGCATATCGAAGTGTCCGCCACGATCGAAATGGTGAGATTTGGCTCTTAACCACGAATCGAGATTTCACCACGGATGGCACGGATAACACGGATGATGATTCATGAAGAGTTAAGCGGGGAAATTATCGGTGCCGCGATGGAAGTGCTGAACAAGCTAAAACCGGGACTGGATGAGAAGCTTTACGAACGCGCAATGATCATTGAACTGAAGCGCCGTGGACACAACGTAGCAGTCCAAAGTTCGTTCCCGGTTTCTTATCGCGGC
This sequence comes from Verrucomicrobiota bacterium, assembly GCA_003218915.1. Classification (GTDB taxonomy): domain Bacteria; phylum Verrucomicrobiota; class Verrucomicrobiia; order Chthoniobacterales; family UBA10450; genus Udaeobacter. The sequence continues at coordinate 787 of QHPC01000071.1, read as the reverse complement.
GAATTGATCGGCACTCTAATTCCTGATCTGATTGTCGATGCTGCTGTAATCGTCGATCCCAAAGTGGTCTCCTGCTTCACTGACACGCATGTAGCTCAAATGATCGGGTATCTAAACATCACAGGGTTGGACCTGGCCCTTCTGATTAATTTTAAGAATGCTCGCCTGGAATGGAAACGTGTGTTGCGCTCTAATGAACCTGACGAGGCTCCTGATCTTCATGCCTGAATTTCTTATCCGTTCCATCCGTGTAATCCGTGGTTCCTAATCATTTTATTCGTGTCCATTCGTGTTCACCTGTCGCGCCGTAGCCTCGTGCGAAGGCGGATTCGCCTGCCACGCCGTAGCTACATTGCCTGAGCTTGCGCGTGAAGCTTGGCTTCCGTTGCGCGGCTCACTGAAAATTTTGGTCTGGTATTTGCGAAGGCGGGTGGTTTAATGCACGCCGTGGTGATTAAGCATGGCGAAGACCTTCGAATGGATTGAGGCGCATTACGATCGGGTCGCGCTTCTTGCCGCTGGGATTTTCCTTTTCGTTTCTGCTGTCTCCATTTGGTGGAACGCTATTCAGTTTGGGAATCGCCTGGTGGCTCAGCCCGGGGCGCCACCAAAGAATGCGCCGCCGCCGCCTGTGGCAGCGGAACTCGATCGCGCAACCGAGCGTCTTCAACGTCCTTCGCAGTGGAAATCCAGTACTCGATCCGGACTTTTTGTTCCTGAAAAACATTTCATTGGCGCTAACGGGCTGCCCGCGACGTTGAAAAACACGCAGGTGCATGCGCCTGTT
>QHPC01000070.1 GCA_003218915.1 Verrucomicrobiota bacterium | reverse complement strand
GTGCGTCGTTTCGGTTTGCGCGATGGCATGTGGATTTACGGTGAAACGCGGCGCGGCAGCCGCGGCCCGCAATTGGTGAAGCTGCTCAAGATCAATGGTGAAGAGCCCGCGAAATATCAGGGTCTCACACCATTCGAGGAGTTGACCACGATCAATCCGAACAAACGAATCAAGCTTGAGACGGTGCCGGACCGTTACACGACGCGGATCATGGATTTGATGACGCCGCTTGGAATGGGACAACGCGGTTTGATTGTTGCCCCGCCGCGCACCGGCAAGACAACGCTGCTGCATCACATCGCCGAAGCAGTGGCCAAAAATCATCCGGAAGTCATTCTGATCATTCTCCTTGTCGATGAGCGCCCAGAAGAGGTGACCGATTTTCGGCGTTCGCATCCAACGGCAGAACTGATGGCCAGCTCGAATGACGCCGACATCAAAAGTCATACGCGCATTTCGCAATTGGCGATCGAACGCGCGAAACGCCTCGTCGAAGCAGGAAAACATGTATTTATCCTGCTCGACTCCATCACCAGGACCGCTCGCGCATTCAACAATGCAATGGGCGGCGGGGGCCGTACCATGAGCGGCGGTATCGACGCGCGCGCCATGGAAATTCCCCGGAAGATTTTTGCAGCTGCGCGTAATACCGAGGAAGCGGGTTCTCTGACGATTGTCGCTACGGCACTAATCGAAACCGGCAGCCGCATGGACGAACTGATCTTTCAGGAATTCAAAGGCACCGGAAACATGGAAATGGTGCTCGACCGGAAAATCAGCGACCAGCGGATCTATCCGGCGGTGGATATTTTTCTCTCTGGCACACGGCGAGAAGAGTTGCTCTTGCAACCGTGGGAACTGGAGAAAATCAATCTCATTCGGCGCGGCCTGGCCGGACACAAACCAGAGGAAGCAATTCAGCGACTGTTGATGTTTGTGAAAAAATTCCCGACCAACACTGAGATGCTCAAGGGCATCCCGGGCTGATCGGCCCACAGGCGATTGCCGGTCTTAACGCGATCGGACACGGTCCACAATTCGCTGTGCGCACTCGAAGGCTCTCCAAGATTTTTTATCGAAAAATCCTTGGGAGAAAGCGGCGGCGAGAGAGTTCCGAGCTCAGCACTTCGAGGATTCATCAAGGTGTGCTGCGCGCGATCGCAGGGGCACCTGCCATGCAATCGAGCGGAGACCATCTCGATGTCGGCAGCGGAACGGGGGAATTGTTGCGACTGGTTCGAGCGCATTATCCCTTTCGTTCTTTTGGCTGCGATTACACGGATAAATTGCTCTCCGTTTCCGGTCCCACGATCGACACGGTCGATCTGAATCGCCAACCGCTTCCGTACAGCGATAATCGGTTCGCGCTGGTTACATGCATCGAGACGATTGAGCACCTGGAAAACTATCGGGAGGTCATCCGGGAAATTTATCGTGTTCTGCAACCAGGAGGTGTCGCGGTATTTTCGACTCCAAATATTTTGAATCTGCGCTCCCGTCTGCGCTATCTGTCGTCCGGCTTTTACAACTTGTTCGGCCCTTTGTCGCCGGATGAATCCGACATTCATACCACGCGCGGCCACATCAATCCGGTGAGTTGGTTCTATCTTTCGCACGCCCTTCTCAGCGTTGGTTTCCGCGATTTGAAACTGACAGTGGATAAATACCAGCGCCGCTCTCTTCTGGCATTTCCTTTCCTGATCGTGCCTCTCCGCGCCACAAACTGGATCGTTTATCATCGCGATAAGAGCACCTACGGCACGCTGGACGAGCGGAATGCGTGGGCTGTGCGAGCGATGAATTCACCGGGCTTGCTGCTTGGGCGAACGTTAATCGTTACCGCTGTTAAGCCGGGGTAATGTGCTGTTGGTAGAGTGCGTGAATCGCCTCGCGAGCGTCGAGATAATGGCGACGGAAAGCATCGAATTCCTGATAGGCAAGACGAATGGCAAACTTTCGTTGTTCGCCTGGATCGCCCGGCAGCGTTGAAATGCTTCTGTTGTCATATCGACGCAACACAAGTTCGCAGCGGCGCAGGAACGCATAAGCGTCTTTAAGCTTCGTAACGTCCGACTTGTCCAGACGCCCGTCCTCGTGCAATCGATCGACGGTGCGCTCCCAGTTCTGTTCCCAGATGCTTCCGCGCATCTGCAACGCTTGAACGAGAAACTCCGCTTCTATGATCCCGCCCGCTCCGGTCTTTAAATCGAGAAAATCCGATCTGCTCCCGCGCTCGCGCCGAATGCGCTGGAGCATGTCATCGATTTTTATGAAAAGGCCGGCATCCTGGCACGCGCGAAGCCATGCGCGTTTTGCAATCTCGATGAATTCGTTTTGCAATGGTCCGCTAATGCTGCGTGCGCGAGTCAGAGCCTGCAATTCCCAAAGCTGTGCCCGGCTCGCATAGTACGATTCGTAGGTTTCAAGGGAGCAGACAACCGGCCCTTTTTCGCCTTCAGGGCGCAGCCTCGCATCCAGAGTCCAGATATTTCCCTCGGCGGTTGGCTGCGCCATGGCGATCATAAGATTCTGCGCGGCGCGAACGTCCTCGCCCACGAACAAAACGTCCAGGTCCGCGCCGTAACTGATCTCGCGTCCCCCAAATTTTCCGAGCGCGATGACGGTTAGTTGCTCACTTGCGAGGAGCTTGGCGACAACAATCAGACACGCTTCCGCGACGTCCGAAAGCTCGGCAAAAGTTGCCGCTGGTTGGATAAGTCCCAGCACGTCGCGCAGGATGACGCGCAACAGTTGCCTTTGCCGGTAGGTGCGTATCGGGTCCAGATTGTTTGCATCTGCGCCTAACGAATCGAGCCGCCTTACATTTTCCGCTACCGATCGCGGTTCGCCAAACGTCGGGTCCCGGGTGATGTCTTCCAGAAGCTGCGGACGACGAATCAAAAGTTCGCTGGCAAAGTGGCTGGCATCAAAAGTCTTCACAACCAGCTCCAACAATCGAGGATTTGCGACCAGAAGTTCAAAGAACAAACTCCGCAAACCGTAACCCTCCACGAAGCGAACGAATTGATTGAGCGTCGCATCCGGGTCTGCGGTCTTGGAAAGCCATTCTAGCAATGCCGGACGCAGCTTGCGAAAGATCTGCCGTGTTCGTGGCGCGATATGAAAACTTCCAGCGCCCTGCGCGAGATCCGATAGCGCCTTGGCTGCTCGTTTCTGGTCGCTGAAAATTTCGAAGTCGTCGGCTTTGGGCAGTCTGACCGGGGATGCGGATGTTCCTGAAACGATCCGTTCAAAAATCGGACGCACTGCGCGCATCCTTTCTTGCAGCGCCGCAGTGAAATCTTCACTGGATGGAAACCGGAGACTCAGTGCAAGGCTTCGCAAAGCTTCCGGGTCTCGAGGAACAATGTGCGTTTGCTGTTCGCCCTCTATCTGCAAACGATGCTCCACGCGGCGGAGGAACCGGTAGGTGTTGTCGCAAGTCAGCACGTCCTCGCGCGGAAGAAGATCCAATTCACGAAGCGCTCGCAGCGCCTTGAGCATACTTGATTCCTGCAAGAACGGATGCCGTGCTCCGTGGATAAGCTGCAATGTCTGCACGATGAATTCGATCTCGCGAATGCCGCCGCGTCCAAGTTTCACGTCGCGTTCGAGCTTGTCTGCGCCGACGATGTCGCGCTCGATGCGCCGCTTAATGCCCGCAATTTCATCCAGCAAATCGGGCGATGCGCTTCTGGGATAAATGAACGGCTGATGTTGCCGCAGGAATTCGTAAGCCAGCTCGCGGCTGCCGCCGATTCCGCGCGCCTTGATCAGCGCAAGACGTTCCCAGGTTTCGCCGAATCCGGCATAATAATTTTCCATGCTCTCGAGCGAGCGGGCCAATGGCCCTGCTGAGCCTTCCGGTCGCAGACGCAGATCGACGCGGAAAAGCGAGCCAGCCGGATGCCTGGTCGAAAATGTTTCGAGGATTCTTTTTCCCAGCCGGTTAAAGAATTCGTGATAGGAAATGTGCGCCGTGAGCTGGCCTTCCTCACTGTAGAGAAAAAGAAGATCCACGTCCGAACTGTGATTCAGTTCTCCGCCGCCGAGCTTGCCCAACGCAAGAATGGCGAATTCCGCCTTGGGCGAACCATATTGTTGCCGCAATTCAGTGTTCCAATGTTCGAACACATTGCGGATACAAATCTGCGCCACCTGCGAAAGCTCGCCGGTGGTTTCCTCCAGTGACGCCACGTTGGCAAGCTCGCGAACGGCGATGCGAGTCATCTCACGGCCCTTCCAAAAACGAAGAGCAGAAAAACCCTGGTCTGCGATGGAATTGCCAGCCGATCTGAGCAGGTAACCCAGCATTTCCGCATAGCTGCGAGGCGCGCCGCAGATTTGCGCCTGACAAAGCCACACAAGGCTGTCCGGGTCGTGGGTGAGGCGCGCGGCGCAAATACTGGACACAGCGAGAAGATGAAGCAGGGCAGCTTCGCCCAGCGGAAATTGTTCCACCACATCGACAAGTGGCTGGGCAGTTTCCGGCCAATGTTCCTCAAGCTGAATCAGGACAGTTTCGACCTGCGCCGGATTAATTGAAGCGGCCGCTTTTTCGCCAATCCAACGATCACCACGAGCCATCGCGCAGAACATCACGCGGATTTCAGCGAAGGCCAGCCGGTTAGGACGGCTCTCCGATCAGGCTCAGGGCGAGGGCGCCAAAACGCGAAGCGCTCTCTTCCGAATTCGGAAATCAACCGGGCAATTGCCGGCGAGTTCGCCATCAAGCTCCAGGGGCACGTCCTGTTCGCTCGTGATGCGCAGCTGCCGCGTTTGAAAATATTCGATTTCCGGAACTTTAATGTCGGACCTGAATACAACGTCCTGGAGATATTTGATGATTTCGAGATAGCCGAGCCGTTTGAAGACGACGACGTCAAACAAGCCATCATCAATGACAGCGTGTTTGAAAAACGGGAAGGGCCCACCGTAAAGGCGTCCGTTTCCGACAAGAACAAACGATCCTTCTTCCACTGAAGAATGCTCCGACTCGATGATCAGGTTTGGCGGTTGCCGCGCCGCGATGTGCGCTGCGGAGATGAGATAGCTCAGCGGACCGAAACTGCGTTTAAACGCGAGGCTGGTCTCTTTCACTACCTGCGCGTCCAATCCCACCCCGGCAAGCTGGACAAAATATTTCTCATTTGCGCTCGGCAGATCCACCAGACGAACGTTTGTGTCTTCGATGATGTCCCAGCAGCGCTGGAGATTGTGCATGGGCAAGCCGAGCTCCATCGCGAAAACATTGACGCTGCCCATTGGGAGCAGGCCCAATGTGGCATTGCTGCCGGCGAGTCCATTGGCTACCTGGCTGACTGTTCCGTCGCCGCCCGCAGCGACGATCCGCGTAAATCCCTCCTCGACTGCGTTCCGGGCCAGCGCCTCCGCTTCGCCAGAATGTGATGTAACGCGGACCGGGCAGTCGCCTGCAAGTGATTCGGTGCGCTCCTGCCAACTTCGAACGTGTTCAGGGCTGCCCGCCGTTGGATTGAGAATGACAATCGTATCGGTCACAAGGAAAAGTAGCAGAGGGCTTTGGTCTTTTCTTCAAACTCGGGCTGCGTAACGTCTTACGGTGAAAAAATTGCGCAGGGTTCCATTGATCGCCCTCGGGGTGGTGGTTGCGCTTGGCGCGATTCTTTTGACGGGCGTGAATCTGTACGTGCAATCGCAGGGTACGCACGCGAAGATTCAACAGGAATTGAGCCGACGCCTCGGCACCACGCTCGGAATTCGCAGCATGAGCGTCACGCCCTGGGGTGGACTGGAGCTGAGCGGCATCACGATTCCGCAAACTTCGCCGGTTGGTCCGAGGCATTTCCTCGAAGCAAAGACATTTCGATTGCGCGTTCGTTTCCTCTCTCTTTTTTCCCGGCGCCTGGTGATCAAAGAGGTTTCGCTCATCGATCCAAACGTAGTTTGGCCTCAAGATGCCGGAGGAAAATGGAAATTACCCGGTTCACACAGGAAAAAGACGGCTGCTCCAACTGTGTCCCAGCCGAAAGTACAAAGCGAACCCACTCCAACCTCGCAAACACAGGCCGCTCCTGTCGTTGCCGTTTCTCCGGCGAATCTTCCTTCTCCGGCTCAGGCGATAGTCAACAATCCATCTCCGATGCCGGAACCGAGACTGGCGATGCCTCCGGAGGTTCGACGCGTAAGTATCAGGAATGGCAATTTCAGTTTTCTCGATCACGCCGGCAGGCTGCTCGCGAGTTTTGCTGGAGTAGATTTTCGCACCAGTATCCGCAGCGCCCTGGCACTTCACGGCGATACGAAGGTGGCGAGAATTTCCCTGCAGGACCGTTTTTTTCTGGAGCAACTGCGCTCCCCACTGCGTTACGAGCCGGACGTGCTGGAGCTTTCCAAGATTTCCGCGCGCGCAGGTAACGGTGAGATCAACGGCTATTTTGCGATGCAACTGGAAGCGGAGGACTCTCCGTTTACCACGAGCGTAAAGTTTCGCAATGTGCTGGCAGATCAGATTATAGCAGACGCAGGCGGACCCAAGGGCATCGTGCAGGGCAAATTGGAAGGAAATTTTCAGGCTTCCGGCAAAGCGGCGGATCCGGAAGCGTTCATTGGAAAGGGCGAGATTTCCCTGCGCGACGGGCGGGTCCAGCAATACAGCCTGCTGGTGCTACTGGGGGAGCTTCTTCAGATTGAAGAACTCAGAGAGCTTCATCTCGAGCAAGCGGAGGCGAAATATCATGTGCGGCCAGGCTTGGTCACAATCGACGAATTGATTTTGCGCTCTCCGAATATTCGTCTCACAGCGTTGGGAACAGTTGCGTTTAACGGCAAGCTGAAACTCGATTCGCAGCTCGCGATCAACGAAAAAATTCGTGGCCAGCTTTTTAAAGCGATTCGTCAGAATTTTCAACCGATCAACGAGCCGGGCTATTCTGCCATCGACTTTCAGGTTGGCGGGACCATCGATCGGCCGAGCACAAACTTAATGGATAGATTGGTCGGCCGCGATCTTAGCAGTATGATAAATAGCTTCTTTGGCGGCGGAAAAAAGGAGCGGGCAAAAAAGAAAAAGAAACAGATGGAAGAAGCCGCGCCGGCAACGCCTGAGCGTAGCAACGCGGGGAACGCGATGCCCGCCGGGCCATCAACTTCTGCTTCCCCCCAGGAGGCGCTGCCTGAGGCTAGCGCAACGCCAACACCAGCCGTGTCGCCATGAGAGTGATCGCCGGCAGCGCCGGCGGAATCCGCCTGGCAGTTCCAAAGCGGGGCGTCCGACCGACGATGGATCGTGTCAAAGCTGCTATCTTTTCCAGTTTAGGCGACGCTGTGGTGGGGGCGCGCGTGCTCGATCTTTTCGCGGGCAGCGGTGCACTCGGAATTGAAGCGCTCAGTCGCGGCGCGTCTTCTGTTGTTTTTGTTGAGGAAGATCGACAATCGGCGCAGATCATCAAGGGCAATCTCGCCAGGACAAAGTTGAAAGGACGAGTTCGACAGCAGGATGTTTTCGATTTCCTCCGGCACGCTTCCGGCGCTGAAATGTTCGACGTCATCTTTGCGGATCCGCCGTACGAAAAAACGGAGGATGGTGAGCGCTTCACCGAAAAACTACTGGTAAACGAAGCGTTGGCTCGATTAATGGACGCAGATGGGATTTTCGCTTTGGAGAAACAGCCGACAGAAGCTCTTCCCGAAATGAAACAGTGGCGTTTGCTTCGCCAGAAAATATACGGGGCAACTGAAATCTTGTTTCTGTCCCAAAGCGGTGCGAGGACTCACCGCACTCCAAAGCACTGTGCGCGAAATTATTGAAAACCTGATTCTTGTTTAGCGAAGCTTTTGGAGTGCGACGCGTCCTCGCGTCGCTTTAAAATTTTGAAACTGTCGTGATCCGCTTTGTTTACAATTTGTTTTGGCCAATCGGACTGTTGTTCTTTTTGCCGGGCTATTTGGTGAAGATGATTCGTCGCGGCGGTTACCGCGAAAAGTTCGGGCAGCGCCTGGGAATTTACGATAGTGAACTACGCGTTCGCCTGTCGAAGCGAGAATCGACATGGCTGCACGCGGTAAGCGTTGGGGAAGTAAATATCGCGTTGAAACTGGCCCATGCATTGCGCGCGCTCGAACCGGATTTGCGCTGCGTTCTGACCACGACAACTACAACTGGTTT
>QHPC01000069.1 GCA_003218915.1 Verrucomicrobiota bacterium | reverse complement strand
AGAGCCTGGAAAAAGCCATCGCAGAGGGCAATGTTGGACTCGTGCGCGACCGGCCCGATCCGAACGGTGGATCTCCGACTCGCGCTGTTGGCCGCGCCGATAAAGCCACTTATACAGCTAACACCGGTGATGTTGAATTGGTGGGAACGCCGCGGGTGCAAGAGGGACAAAATCTGCACGTGGCAACCAGTCCCGATACGGTCATGGTCGTCAGCCAGAATAGTCAGCTAAGGACGCACGGGCCCAGTCGCACCGAAATTGTCCAGCAGCCAGACGATGCCAAAAAAGGACAAGCAAAACCCTCCCAAACTCCAGCAGCCCAGGCTTCACCCGCTCCGTCTCTGCCAAAACCATGATTAGCCAAGCCACGCCTGTTTCTACTCCGAAAGCTCCGCCGCCGGTCACAAAAAAGGCGGAGACCGTCCTGAGTACCGATCAACTGGTCAAGATCTACGGAGGCCGAGCGGTAGTGGACGGAATCAACATGCATGTTGGCGCCAGCGAGATTGTAGGACTGCTCGGACCGAACGGAGCAGGTAAGACTACCAGTTTCTACATGATCGTTGGTTTGGTAAGGCCAAACAGCGGTCGTGTGATTTTTTCAGATACGGATGTCACCGATTATCCCATGTACAAGCGCGCGCGGCTTGGTATGGGTTATTTACCGCAGGAAGAATCGATCTTTCGTAAGATGACGGTCGAACAAAACATTCTCGCCATTTTGGAAACGCTTCCGCTAAGCAAGGCCGAACGGCGAAACCGTTGCGACCAATTGCTGCACCAGTTTGGCATTGAGCGGATCGCCAAAAATATCGCGCTTACGTTGAGCGGCGGGGAGAAAAGGCGCTTAACGATCGCGCGGTCGCTGGTGACGCAGCCGAAGATGTTGATGCTTGATGAGCCGTTCAGCGGCGTCGATCCCATCGCGGTCTATGAGATTCAGCAAATTATCGTAAACCTCCGTAAATCAGGACTCGCGATCATGATCACCGATCACAACGTGCGCGAGACCCTTTCCATCGTGGACCGCGCGTATTTGATTTACGATGGCCGGGTCGAGAGCGAAGGCACAAAGGATTTTCTTATTAACGATCCCATCAGCCGTCAGCTTTACCTCGGCGAGCGCTTCAAGATGTGACTGCGCCTCAAGGCGCCGTCATTCCGAGCGGAGTCGAGGAATCCCGTGTCAGTACCCTCGGTTGTTCAACGGGATGTCTCGACTCCGCTCGACATCATGGTTGACTGGGACCGAACGCCCCGTAAAATCCGACTCAGGCAATGGAGTTTGCCGTCCCCAAGGCTGGGAAAACCGCGAGAGCTAATGACTCCTTCCAATCGGAAGGAGTTTTTTTATGCTCGAAAATATCTGGTTTATCGCTGCGGTCTGGATGGGCTTGGCGCTCATCGGCAGTTTGATCTCGATTCGAACGGGAATTTCGGTCGCACTCATTGAAATTCTCGTTGGCGTCGTTGCCGGCAATCTGGCCGTCGGGTTGGAAGGTGGCACCCTACATGTCAGCATTGCCGGGGCCGGTACCAATGCAGGGCATTTGCATCACGTACTGCAATCCACTGAATGGACCAACTTTCTCGCGTTGCTCGGCAGTGGTGTGCTCACATTTCTCGCTGGAGCTGAAATCGATCCCATTTCACTGAAGGCCAATTGGCGGGCCAGTGTGCTCATCGGCGTTCTTTCATTTGCCATTCCGTTTGCTGTCGTTTGGCTCTTTGCCCAATTCGTTTTTGGGTGGCCTCTGCATCAGGCACAGATTGCTGGCATCGCGCTTTCCACGACTTCCGTTGCGGTCGTTTACGCGGTGATGATCGAGGGTGGATTTAGCGACACTGCCATGGGCAAAATGATCCTGGCCGCGTGTTTCATTACCGATTTTGGAACAGTGCTCGCGCTTGGCACGCTGTTCGCCAACTACAATCTCTGGCTGTTGCTGTTTGTGTTCGTGACGGTGATCGTTCTGTGGTTCATGCCACGCTGGACGCAATCGATCATTACGCGCTTGGGCGCAACGCAGGTCAGCGAACCCGAAGTAAAATTCATTTTCTTTGTCCTTTTCTTTCTCGGTGGCCTTGCCACAGCAGCGAAAAGCGAAGCCGTTCTGCCTGCCTACCTCCTTGGTCTAGTCGTTGCAGGCGTATTTCTTCGCGACAAAACGCTGGTTCGTCGCATGCGTAGCATCGCGTTTGCTGTCTTCACGCCGTTCTATTTTATCAAAGCCGGCCTGTATGTCTCGCTGCCAGCGCTCTGGACTGGGCTGTTTGTGATCAGCGTCTTTCTAGGCTTGAAGATGGTGACCAAAATCGTCGGCGTGTTTCCGCTTGCTCGATTGCACTACATGAAGGTCAAGGAGGCGAGCTACACCACACTGCTCATGGCCACGGGCCTGACGTTTGGAACCATTTCGTCTCTCTACGGTCTACAAAACGGGATCATCGACCAGAATCAGTACACAATTCTCGTCAGCGTTGTCATCTTAAGCGCATTCGTGCCGACGTTGATCGCCCAAAAATTTTTCCAGCCGACAGTCGAGATGATGCACGCGTGGGGACATCTGTATCGGAAGCGCATGCAGGTGCTAAGCGTTGAGGATGTCGGGGAAAATAGCGATATGAAAAATGAGCGATGAGACAAAATCCGACGGGTTTAGCGAGCATCACCAGCGGCATGTGCGGACGACGTTTCAATACATCGACAAGTTGCTCTCTGAAGCCGAGCACACGATGACGGACGCCGGTTCGCCCTCGCCATTCCGGAGGCATTCGGATGATACCACGCCGATCCAGCGCAAGGTGACGCACGATTACATCGTCCGAGTTCGTGAAGCGATGCGGCGCGTGATGGAGGAACTGAGTATTCCACCACCCGAGCCGCATTTTGGCGCGGTCTGGGCCGCAGCGATCAATCTGATGTACTGCTCGATCTCACTAAATGAGCTCACGCCGGAACGCATGCGCGCCTATGGCCCGCTATCTTCTGAGGCTGCCGACAAATTGGACCGTATCCGCGCGGAATTGGACGGGCTCGTAGCCAAGCTGCGAACTTATTTAGGCCGGGGTGCCGGTGGCGATCTGCAACAACGGGTTCAGCAACTGGGAAAAACGAGCGATGAGATACGATTGCTGAGCGAAATCGAGAGGATCGTCACCGCGCACGGCCTCGTAGAATTTCGAGGTACGCTCGGCATGCTGCTCGACCGAATGGAATCCTCCGCTTTCGAGGTCGGAGTCTTCGGCAGAGTGAGTTCCGGTAAGTCGTCACTGCTTAATTACATTTTGCAGACGGACGTCTTGCCGATTGGTGTCACGCCAGTCACGGCAATCCCAACGCGTATCAGCCACGGACCCGTTGCGGAAGCTGGAATCGAATTTGCCGAAGCGCAGCCGCGGATCGTTTCATTGTCGGAGCTGCCGGATTTCGCGACAGAACAGAAAAACCCGGGGAACAAGAGACATGTCACGCGTATCTTCGTTAAACTGCCGTCCGATCGTCTCGCCGAGGGTGTCACGTTCGTCGATACGCCTGGGCTTGGCTCGCTCGCGGTTGCGGGCGCGGAGGAAACGATCGCATATCTGCCGCGGTGCGATCTTGGCATCGTGTTGATCGACGCCAGTGCTGGTCTTACCCAGGATGATCTTGTTATCGTGCAGGCGCTCTATCAAGCTGGTGCCAGCGCGATGGTCCTCATCAGCAAGGCCGACCTATTTAGCGCCACCGAACGCGGACAAATGATTTCATACGTAAAAACGAACCTGCATGATCAGCTTCGCATTGAACCCCCCGTACACGCTGTCAGTGTGTTCGGTACGGAATCGGTATTGTGCGATCGCTGGTTTGAAACCGAACTACGGCCCTTTCTGACGCGATATCACGAACTCGGGATCATCTCGCAAAAGCGCAAGATCGGTGCGCTGCGTGAGGCCGTCATCGGTGCTTTGCAGCGGAGGGTGCAGGCGAGTTCAGAAAAGGTTTCAGTTGATGGCGCCGGTTTGCCTAAAGAGGCGACGGAGGCATTGCGTGAAGGCGATCGCGTTTTGGAGCGCGCACAAGGCGAATCCTTTTTTCTAACGCGGAAAATCGCAAAGATGCAGCGCGCGATCATTGATGTCGCTGCGGAACGCATTGCAACGGCATTGATTGAGTCAGGGAACGCGGATGTTAGCTTAATTTTTTCCGACACACTCAAGAGCCTTGTTGCCGAACCTGTCGCCGCTACTCTCCGGTTGATCGAGCAGACGCGCTCGGAGCTCGTAAAGGCGGTGGAGACCGCTGCATCAGCTTCCGAATGGACAATTCCTGATGAATTGCCCAAGCCAGCCGGCATGCCAATGCTCGACGTGAACGAGATTTCCCAAAAGATGGCGATTGAAAAGCCGCGCGTGCTTTCGTTGTTTGGCAAGAGCGCGGTGGCGTCGCAGGTGCGGCGAAAACTGGAGAGTGAATACGATCGGACATTGCTGGAATTCCTGAGCCTCTATGCAAACCGCCTGCGTCGCTGGATGGAGCAGAGCATTAATGCATTGCGTAACGCGTTTAATGAGTTTTCTGACATGCACCGTGCTCACTTTGAAGCCGCGCCAGCTGCCGCGGATTTAACCGACATATCGGCTGTTGAAAACGATCTGCGGATTTTGCGTGAATGGGACGTCGCTGAGGCCACTCCTGTGATCGGACGGTAAGGCAGGCGCATCGCTTGCCAGTTGGTTCGAGATTGGAAATTGCGCGCTATTCACGCTAGAAGTTAATCCTCATGGCGGAACAACAAGGGACCCAGACGATCACGTCTCCGAGCGATCAGCGGAAAAGCGTCCCGGTTGTTACAGTCGAAAGCTTTTACAATTCGCACGCTGAGAAGTTGCAGATGAAGCTGGAAGGGCCGCGGGTTGGGTTCCATCGGAAAATTCGCGAGCCCACCATCAATCGGCCCGGGCTCGCGCTGTCGGGTTTTTACATCTACTTCGCCGAGAAGCGCGTCCAGGTGCTGGGTGCGGCTGAGCATTCCTATCTGAAAAGTTTGCCTTCAAAACTGCGTACCAGGCGATTTCGAAAATTATGTGAGCGCAAAATCCCCTGTCTGGTGATGTCGCGCGGGTTCCATCTTGCGCCGGAGTTGCTGTCTGTTACAGCCGAGGCAAAAATCGCGGTGTTTCGCACCCCGATGATTACCATGAAGTTCATTAATGCAGCGACGATCGCGCTGGAGATGGATTTTTCTCCCACTGTGACCGAATTCGGTAGCATGGTGGACATCCTTGGTATAGGCGTCTTGATTCGAGGGGCGAGCGGAATTGGCAAAAGCGAATGCGTCCTGGGTCTGATTGAACGCGGCTATAGTCTCGTAGCCGATGATGTGACCCGAATCACTTCACTCGAAGGACGCGAGCTGATGGCAACAGCGCCCGAACTGACTCGCAATCACATGGAAGTACGCGGTATTGGCATTATCGATGTGGCGAAGGTTTTCGGCATTGGCAGCATTCGAATCGAGAAGCGTCTCGATCTCGTGGTCACGCTCAAGGAGTGGCACGACGTGGAAGAGGTCGACCGAATCGGGTTGGATCGGGAATTTTATGAAATCCTTGGACTACCGGTGCCGCATGTGACCATTCCAGTAAGGCCCGGCCGCGACATGGCGCGGCTGATTGAAGTCGCGGCGATGGATGAAAAATTGAAGGGCTTGGGTCAGAACAGTGCACTCGATTTCAACGCCAGATTGCTCAGTTTGATGGAGCGCCCGCCTTCGGTCGCCGCAGCGAGCTCCGGCGTGGCAGGGAAGGGAGCTGTGTAATGGGCTTGTTGTATCGAAAAGCGGGTCGCGCAGAGCGTGCTCGGAAGATTGAAAAAGATCTCTCGATCCCTAATCGGCTGGGACTCCATGCGCGACCGGCGGCCATGTTCGTGAGGATTGCGAGTCGTTACCGCTCGGAAATCTGGGTATCGAAGGAAGGCGAAGAGGTAAATGGCAAAAGCATCATGGGCCTGATGATGCTCGCCGCTGGCCAGGGTTCAAAGCTGCACGTCCGTTGTGAAGGTCCCGACGCCGACAAGGCGATGGAAGAAATCGAAGCGTTGATCAAGGCGGGTTTTAACGAGGACTGATTCGTCCCATTTGTCTCATGCGACTGATGGGACCGATGCGACCCACGGGGAGGGCCACGCGGAACTCGCAATGTTTGACATCTGCTTTACTCTGGCAGGTGCATGAGCGACAGCGCGCATCAGGAAATCCGATTTGAAGGAGTAGGCGTCTCTCCGGGAATGGCCTGTGGCAAGATTCATGTCGTGCGCGATGACTTGGATGACGTCGTGCGTTACCGCATCGCGCCCTCTCAGGTCCCAGACGAAATAGGGCGGTTTGAGACGGCGCTAATTCAAACGCGCATGCAGATTTTGGAAATGCAGCAGCGCATTGCAGAATCCATCGGCGCGAAAGACGCCGCCATCTTCGATGCGCATCTGCTCGTCGTCGAGGATCGCACATTGATCGACGAAGTGCTGCGGAAACTGGAGACCGATCTTTGCAATGTGGAATGGGTCTTTCAGGAAGTCGCCACCCGTTACGCCGAGACACTAAATAAGATCGACGATCCCTATTTGCGAGAGCGTGCGCTGGACATTCAGGACGTGACAAAGCGAGTGATTCGCAACCTGCAGGGCAAGGCTCCCAAGACGTTCCTCGCCTTGGGCGAGCAGCACATTCTTGTTGCGCACAATCTAACTCCTTCGGATACGGCCAGCATTAACCGGGCAAACGTGCTTGGGATCGCGACGGACCTGGGTAGCCGCACGTCGCATGCCGCGATTCTAGCGCGTTCGCTCAATATTCCAGCGGTAGTCGGATTGCACGATATCACTACAAAGCTGGAGACCGGTCAACGCGTGCTCGTTGATGGAAGCGATGGCCTGCTAGCTGTTGATCCGACGCCAGAAACAATCGCGCACTATGCAGAGATGGAATCAAGGAGAGCCAAAGTTACGGCACAACTGAAAGAACTGCGCACGACAAGATCGACCACGCGCGATGGCCGTCACATTGTCCTCTCGGCAAATATAGAAATTCCGGAAGACGTTGAGGCCGTCACAGCCAATGGTGCGGAGGGCATTGGACTCTATCGCACGGAGTTTCTTTATTTAAATCGCAATACGCTGCCAACAGAGGACGAACAATTCGAAACGTATCGAAAAGTAGCGGAGCGCGTCCGGCCCGATCCGCTGATTA
>QHPC01000324.1 GCA_003218915.1 Verrucomicrobiota bacterium | reverse complement strand
ACCGCCTCCAACAAACCAGATGGTACGGAACGCGGGGCGCAAGTGCCCATTCACGAGCTGCGCAAGAACGCCTGAGTAGAATTCGCCGGTATCCCGGGTTCGCGGCAGATCGCGACTAGAGAGAACGAAGGCGGGTTTGTCGCCGTACGACCAACCCAACCCTTTGGCTTCAAAACTCAACGCGGTCTCATAGGTTCGCGACCCCATGACGTAGCAGTCGATCGTCTTGAGGAAGGTCTCGACGAATCCCGGGTCTAGGGTGTCCCCGCCTGCGAATTCGTCTGAGGTTTCGAGCCAGTCGACGCGCCCGTCCTTTCGAGCGATGAAGCCGTCGAGGCTCGCCGCCATGTGAATCGTTACGCTAGAATCAGTGATTGCCATCATGTCGCCCTGTCATCGAGTGCCATGCCTCGCAGCACTGTTCGCTGTCGCCGCCATTTGAGTCCGTGTAACGAGAATTAGACGAAAGTTCGTAATTCAAGGCGAAAATTTTTCGTCTAATCCGGTTGCAATCAAAGCCGCCGACGGGGGCGCGCTCTTGCGACGGCGAGCAGGCTATGGTCGCGCCGTGCCATTAGACGTCGTAATACATCGCGAACTCGTACGGATGCGGACGCAGTCGCAGGGCGTCGTATTCTTTTTGTTTCATGTCGATCCAGTTGGCGATGAAGTCTTCGTTGAAGACGTCGCCGCGCAACAGGAAGGAATGATCGGCCTGCAGCGCTTCGATTGCGCCCCGAAGTGAATCAGGCACGCTGGCGACTTGCGCGAGTTCTTCCGGCGGCAGTTCGTAGAGATTTTTGTCGAGCGGATCGCCGGGGTCCATGCGGTTTTGGATTCCGTCGAGACCCGCGAGAAGCATCGCCGAGAACGCGAGATATGGATTTGCAGCAGCATCCGGTGTGCGGAATTCGATGCGCTTTGCTTTCGGACTTGGTGAATAGGTCGGAATTCGAATCGCGGCGGAACGATTGCGGGCGGAGTAGGCGAGATTGACCGGCGCCTCAAATCCGGGAACGAGCCGTTTGTAGCTGTTGGTGGTCGGATTCGTCAGGCAGGTGAGCGCAGGCGCGTGTTTCAAAATTCCACCAATGAAAAACAGCGCCAGCTCCGACAGGCCGGCGTAACCGTTCCCGGCAAAAAGCGGCTTTTCATCTTTCCAAAGCGAGATGTGCGTGTGCATGCCCGACCCGTTATCGGCGAAGATGGGCTTCGGCATGAACGTCACCGTTCTGTTGTGCCGTTTGGCGACATTGCGCAGGATGTATTTGTAATACTGCATGTTGTCGCCCATGCGTTTGAGCGGCGCGAACCGGATATCGATCTCGGCCTGACCAGCTGTTGCCACTTCGTGATGTTGGCGCTCGATCGCTACGCCGGCTTTCTCCAGCTCCAAACACATTTCGTTGCGAATGTCTTGCAGCGAATCCATCGGCGAGACGGGGAAATAACCTTCCTTGGCGCGAATCTTGTAACCGAGATTTGGAAACTCTTCGCGCGCGCTGTTCCAATGTCCTTCGACACTGTCAACGAGGTATGACGCTGCATTCCCGGTATTCGCAAATCGCACGTCGTCGAAAATAAAAAACTCCGCTTCCGGTCCAATGAAGGCGGTGTCCGCGATACCGGTCGATTTGAGATAAGCCTCCGCTTTCTCGGCAACACCGCGCGGGTCGCGATCGTACGGTTGGCGAGTGATCGGGTCGACGATGGTGCAAATCAAACTCAGCGTCGGTTCGGCGTTGAAAACATCGATCCATGCGGTCGTCGCGTCCGGGATGACGAGCATGTCCGAGGCGTTGATCACGCGCCAGCCGCGAATGCTCGATCCGTCAAACCCAAGGCCATCAGTGAAAATCTCCTCGCTGTATTCGGTGAGCGTGGTCGTGAAATGCTGCCAGGTGCCGAGTAAGTCCGTGAACTTGAAGTCAATCAACTTCACGTTGCCGTCTTTGATCATTTTGCTGACGTCGGGTGGAGTTTTGTCTTTGGCCATATTCAGGGTTGTTAGTTGGTGGTTGAGAGTTGATGGAAAAGGGAAATGACGAAATCCGAATGTCGAATGCCGAAGGAATGACTAAATGACGAAAGCTGCACGCAGCTGGAATTCGTCATTTGGTTTTTGTCATTATTTCGTCATTCGGCATTCGAGCTTCGTCATCAAATTCAAACAGCTTTTTCGCCGATCTCTTCCGTGCGGATGCGCACCGCGTGTTCCACCGGGAGCACAAACACTTTTCCATCCCCGATCTTGCCTGTTTTGGCGGCAGCTTTTCACTTTGGGCAGGAAATCGACCGTATATTCGCTCCCGCGATAGATTTCGGTATGTCCCTTTTGCCGGCCGAACCCTTTGACTTCCGTGACGGTCATCCCTTCGATCCCGAGCTCGGCCAGTGCTTCTTTGACCTCCTCGAGCTTGAACGGTTTGATGATGGCTTCCAGTTTTTTCATGTCAAAGTGACCTCAGCATCGCTCGGTTTCTTGCAATCGAAAGCTAAACGCAGCACGCGCTCTCTTAACAATGCCGCGATGTGAATGCAATCACGAATTTTTTTGCCCATTAAACGTAGTGTGGGTTGATTCTCGATCCTGTTCACTCGGAACGGAACGCTCTCGTGGCCGCGTGGTCGCCTCTCCCTTAGCAAGGGAGAGGGGGAGGGTGAGGATTACTCGCGGGACCATGTGTGACGGATGCCAACCCCTCACCTTTGTCCTCTCCCCTTGCGCAAGGAGAGAGGCGGGAAAGACCGCAAGCGTGCAGGACAAATTTCCTTAATTCCCTCAGCTTCTGCGGGATCAACATGCCTCGTAGATTTGCGAAATGTTTTTGGCGTTTGATACTGAAAACTGATGGCTCGCGACTCTTTCGTTCACCTGCATTTGCACACTGAATATTCGCTGCTGGATGGCGCCATCCGAATGAAAGAGCTGATGAAAAAAGCGGCCGAATTCAAAATGCCGGCCGTCGCGATCACCGATCACGGTAATTTGTTCGGGGCGATTGAGTTTTATCAGGAGGCGCAGCGCGCCGGGGTGAAACCGATCATCGGTTGCGAAGCTTATATCGCCCCGGGATCACATAAAGACCGTCCGGGATCGCGGCGCGACGCGGCGTATCACTTCACTCTGTTGGCGGAAAACGAGACCGGTTACCGAAATCTCGTCAAGCTGATCACGGCGGCGCACCTCGAAGGTTTTCATTATGCGCCCAGGATCGATAAGGAACTCCTCGCGGCGCGATCGGAGGGTCTGATTGGGCTTAGCGGCTGCCTTGCGGGTGAAATCAATGCTGCCATTCAGGCAAACAACATCGAGAAGGCAAAGCAGAGCGCGGCCGAATACCGCGACATTCTCGGGGCGGAAAATTTTTTCATCGAATTGCACGATCACGGGATGGAAGAACAGCGCAAATGCATGACAGCGCTACCGCAAATTGCGCGCGACATTGGCGTCGGATTAGTCGCGGCAAACGATGTTCATTTTCTCCGCCGCAGCGATCATCAGGCGCACGATGTAATGCTTTGCATCGGCACTGGCAAAATGGTCCAGGACGAAAACCGGATGCGTTATGTGCCAGAGCTGTATTTCAAATCACCGGCCGAGATGCGCGAGTTATTCCGCGATTTTCCCGAAGCGATTGCGAATACGCTCGAAATTGGCGAACGCTGCAGCCTCGATCTCGAGTTTGGGCGCTCCAAATACCCGGAGTATCCCGCGCCGCCAGGGAAAACGCGCGAAGAATATTTACGCGATCTTTGTTACGACGGTTTGCGACAGCGCTACGGCGAGCGCGCCGTAAGCGACCCAGAATTGATCCGACGGCTCGATTATGAGATTGGCGTTTTCGAAAAAACCGGCTTCGTGAGCTATCTGCTCATTGTTTGGGACTTCATTCATTTTGCCAAAGAGAAAGGCATCCCCGTGGGACCGGGACGCGGCTCGGCCGCCGGTTCGATGGTTACTTACGTCCTCCGAATCACCGATATCGATCCGCTTCAGTATGGATTGCTTTTCGAGCGGTTTTTAAATCCGGACCGTGTTTCGCCGCCGGATATCGACGTTGACTTT
>QHPC01000068.1 GCA_003218915.1 Verrucomicrobiota bacterium | reverse complement strand
CGGCTCAATCACACCGATCACAGGTGCGGGAAATTTCCTTGTTAGCAATGGCAGCGCGACCGATGAAACCGTGTTACACGCAACAACGAGCGCCTTCGCGTTTTTCCGCGTCAAGATTCCGGCCAGTTCCACGGCGTAGCGCTGGACGGTTTCCGGGCTTTTCGGGCCGTAAGGAACACGCGCGGTGTCGCCGAGATAAAAAATGTCTTCGTTTGGGAGCAAATCGCGCAGCGCCTTCACCACAGTCAGACCGCCGATGCCAGAATCGAAAACACCGATTGGCCGCGAGTCACTCATGTGGCGAAGAAACTCATCGCGGTTGTAAGCTGCCGCAACTGTGATCGCCTAGCCCTTTCAAAGGGAGAGGGCGGGGTGAGGGTTGATACCAAGTCGTGAGCGATCCCCCCACCTCAGTCCTCTCCCTTCACCAAGGGAGAGGCAGAATCTCTCGCCCAGTGTGACTCGGTCATTTGCAAACCCGCTCCGGCTTTGGATGATTGATCGCAATGGCAGAACTCCCGAAGAGATACGATCCAAAGTCGGTTGAGCCGAAATGGTATCAGCGCTGGATGGACAATCGCGATTTCGTTGCAAATCCGAACTCGTCGAAGCGGCCCTTCTCCATTGTGATGCCGCCACCAAACATCACCGGCGTGCTTACGCTCGGCCACGTACTCAACAACTCCATCCAAGACATCCTTGCGCGTCGCGCGCGAATGCAGGGCTTTGAAGTTCTTTGGCTGCCAGGCGTAGATCATGCAGGGATCGGTACCCAAACGGCAGTCGAGAAACATCTGCGGCGAACGGAAAATAAAACACGGCACGATCTAGGGCGGGAGGAATTCTTGCGTCGCGTGCTGGCATGGCAGGATAAACATGGCGGCATCATCATCGAGCAGCTTAAACGGTTAGGCTGTTCCTGCGACTGGTCACGTCAGCGTTACACGCTTGACGACCCTTACGTTGCGGCTGTCCAAAAGGTTTTTGTCGATCTCTATCGCAAAGGGCTGATTTACCGTGGCAGCCGGATGATCAACTGGGATCCGGCAGCACAAACTGCGGTTTCGGATGAAGAGGTGATTTCCAAGCCACAAAAGGGAAACCTCTACTTTGTTCGCTACGAAATTGTGGAGGAGCCTGGGCGTTTCTTGGAAGTCGCGACTACGCGACCGGAAACAATCATGGCCGACACCGCGATGGCTTTTCATCCAGGTGACAAGCGGTTTGCCGGTCTCCTGGGCAAACACGCGTGGCGTCCGCTCGCGCGTGAGAAAATTCCGATTATTGCCGACGAAACAATCGACCCCGAATTTGGCACGGGCGTCTTGAAGGTCACGCCTGCGCACGACGCGCTGGATTTCGAAATTGGCCAGCGACATGAACTGCCGATTGTCGATGTGTTGCATCCCGATGGCCGCATTAATTGTCCAGCGGTACCGGAACTGGATGGACTCGAGCGGTTCGAAGCGCGGGAAAAAGCAGCGGAGTTATTGCAGGCGAGGGGAGCGCTCGGAAAAACGGAGCCATACGAAAACAGCGTCGGCTTTAGCGATCGCAGCGATGTACCAATCGAGCCGCGCATAAGCGAACAATGGTTCTTGCGTTATCCAAAAACAAAAGAGGCCCTGGCGGTGGTGCGTGATCATCTGATTCGATTCTTCCCGCCGCATTGGGAGAAAGTTTACGCGCAATGGCTGGAGAACATTCGCGATTGGTGCATCAGCCGCCAGGTGTGGTGGGGACACCGGATACCGGCTTGGTACCGCAAAGAAAAATCCGAAATCCGAAATCCGAAATCCGAAATCTATGTTGGCGTTGAACGTCCGGCTGATGCTGAAAACTGGGCGCAAGACCAAGACACACTCGACACGTGGTTTTCATCGTGGCTGTGGGCTTATGAGACCATGGATATTGAAACGCGGAAGAAGTTTTATCCGACGAGCGCGCTCGTGACTGCGCCGGATATCATTTTCTTTTGGGTGGCGCGAATGATCATCGCCGGGTTGGAGTTCAAGCCCGGCAAATCAGACCGCGTTGAGGACAATATTGCCTTCCGCGACGTTTATTTTACGGGCCTCATTCGCGACAAGCTCGGTCGCAAGATGTCGAAGTCCCTAGGTAACTCGCCCGATCCACTTGAATTGATCGACAAGTATGGCGCCGACGGTTTGCGTTTTGGGCTAATGCGCATCGCGCCCCGCGGCCAGGACATTCGCTTCGACGAAAAACAAATTGAAGAAGGTCGAAACTTCGCGACGAAGCTTTGGAATGTCGCTCGCTTCCGGCAGATGCATGGCTCCAGCGATCCCGCGCCAAAAATCGACGATCAGACGCTATCGATTTACGCCTTGGAACTGCTCGCGCGCTTGAACGAAACGATCGACGCCGTCGAAGCAGCATATCGCGAATATCAATTCAACACTGTCGCGCAACGCCTCTATGACTTTGTCTGGAGCGATTATTGTGACTGGTTCGTGGAAGCCGCCAAGACCGAAATTTTCAGCGAAGACGAGGACAAAAAGAAATCTGCGTTGGCAGTGATGGATTTTGTCCTTTCGGCAACGTTGCGATTGCTGCATCCCTTCATGCCGCACATTACCGAGGAGCTTTGGTTGTTACTGGGCTTTGGAAGCGATTCGATTCAATTTGCCGGGCCACCAGAAAAAGTCGGTTTGGATGACGTTTCCGATCTTGTCGGCAAACGCGAGCTTGTTTCGGCCATTTACCAAACAATACAGGCGGGACGCAACCTGCGAGCAGAGTTCAAGGTTCCGTCAAACAGGAAGATACAATTTATTTTACGCACCGATAATAACTTAATTTCCAGCGAAATTCCGACGCTGACGCGATTGTTGAACGCCGAAGAAGTGGAACTGGATCCAAAATATCAAGCGCAGGCCGGAAACCCCGTCGCGGTAACACCCTTAGGCAAGATTTTTCTGACGGTAGCCGCGGCCGACAGGGCAGGGGAACAGCAGCGACTCGACAAGGAAATTGCAAGAATCGAAACCGAAGCGCGCGCCGTCGAGGAAAAATTGAAGAACAAATCCTTCGTCGATCGTGCTCCCGCAGCTGTCGTCGAGGAGCATCGCCGGCGCTTGAAAGATTTCAGCGCGCAACTGCAGAAGCTGAAGCAGGCGCGCGAATCCCTGAATTAAAGATCACTTTCTGCTCGGTGACCCTGGCGCCGCGTTTTTGAGAATATTCCTTTAACTCAGGCGTGTAGAAGGTCCCATCATATTCCTGATTGAGTTCGAACCAGACCCGGCCGCGTGGCGTGAGGCGTTTTGCCAGGTCGTCGAGAAAGAATTCCCACTGCGGCACCTTCCAGAGATCCGGCATTTTGTGGTTGTTGAAGCAAATCATGAAAGCCGTAATGAGATCGAATTTTTGTCCGAAATCGGGCAACGGCCGAAAAGCTTCGATTCGTTGAACTACGCGGCGAACCCCGAGCAGGCGCGTAACTTCCCGGAACATGGACAAACGGTCCATATCAAGGCCAAGTCCCGAATGACCCATCAGTTGGGCTATGTACAGGAAATATCCTGCGCCGCAGCCGAGATCGAGGATGCGCTTGGGACGCGCCAAATCGAGTTCGACCTGGCGAATTCGCCTGATATTGATTCCGATCCAACGGTCGAGATCGAGATATTTCGGCCAGTCTGCGCCGGGATTTGCGACTTCGTAGCGCTTGCGAATTTGAGCGAAACCCTCCGGATCGATCGTTTCGATGACCCTTTTTTTATTCAACGGCAACCGGCCAGTTCGGAAAAGCCTAAGCGTATGTTTCCTTGCGCTGACCAGGCTCCGGCCATCTACAAGCTTCCGAATTTTATGTCGAAATCGCACCTGAAGATAGATCACACCTTGTAGCGGAGCGCAACAACTTCAATCAGTGTCCGGTCCCGGAAATAACTCAACCCTCCGGGCGGCGCAGCTTTTGCCCGCGTGCGGCGTTGCTCGTCGACCACAGATCCATAGGGATATGCTTCCTCCTCGCGCCTTGCACGCAGCCAAAATCCGTAGCCGCAAATGCCTAGCCATTTTCGGGACCGGACACTAAGCTGCACACAGGAATGAATCTCTGGAAAAAGCTGCTCTGGGTCGCGGTAGCCGCGTTGGGAACATGGGCGGTGGCGATGCTGGCGTTATCTCGCGGCGAGCGCATCAGCGCGCTTTGGATCGTTGCTGCTGGATTTTGCGCGTTGTCCATCAGCTATCGTTTTTACAGTAAATGGCTGGCAACAAAGGTGCTGGTTCTGAATGAAGAGCGTGCGACACCAGCGGTCCTGCAAAACGATAACAAGGATTATGTGCCAACAAACCGCTGGATGGTTTTCGGTCATCACTTTGCGGCCATTGCCGGTCCGGGACCCCTGGTTGGGCCAGTACTCGCGGCGCAGTTCGGTTTTCTTCCCGGCACTCTCTGGATTTTGATCGGCGCAACGCTCGGCGGCGGCGTTCACGACATGATCGTTCTTTTTGCCTCAATCCGGCGCGGCGGCAAAACGCTTGGTCAAATGGTACGAGAAGAAATCGGGCGCGGCGTTGGCCTGCTCGCCTTGGTGAGTGTTTTGGCGATCATGATTATTTTGCTGGCAGTCCTCGCGCTGGTCGTAGTGCAAGCTCTCGCAGAGAGTCCCTGGGGCGTTTTCACTATTGCGACGACGATTCCAATCGCGCTGATCATGGGAATTGGATTGCGCACAGGAAAAGTCAGCGTGATGGCGATCACAATCTTCGGCCTGCTCGGTCTGGCGTTTGGCGTGTGGGGCGGACAATTCCTTGCGCACTTTCCCGCGATTGAGAGTTGGTTCCGTCACGACCAGAAATGGCTGGCGTGGGCCATCATGATTTATGGACTGGCGGCGTCCATCCTGCCGGTGTGGATGCTGCTGACGCCGCGCGATTACCTCAGTACGTTTTTAAAGCTAGGCACCGTTGCCATGCTTGCGGCTGCTGTCGTGCTGATCAATCCGACATTGCAAATGCCCGCGATTACCAAATTCATTGACGGCAGCGGCCTTGTCTTTGCGGGTCCTGTATTTCCGTTTGTATGCATCACCATCGCCTGCGGCGCAGTCTCCGGGTTTCATTCTCTAATTGCTTCGGGCACGACGCCGAAAATGATTACACGCGAGTTGGGAATACGCAGCATCGGTTACGGCGCGATGGTGACCGAAATGATGGTTGCCCTGATGGCGATGATCGCGGCGTGTGTGCTTCAACCGGGAGAATATTTCGCCATTAATACAAAAGGCGCGCCGACCGAAGTCGTCGCGAAAGTTTCCGCGGCTGGTTTTCCGGTAACCGAAGCAGAAATGCAGAAGCTCGCTACGAATCTGGGCGAATCCACGATGTTTAACCGCGCAGGGGGAGCGCCGACTTTCGCCGTGGGCATGGCACACATGTTTGCGCGAGTCTCTACCAAGCCAACTGCGCTGGCGCTGTGGTATCACTTCGCCATCATGTTCGAAGCTTTGTTCATTCGCACAACGATTGATGCGGGAACGTGCGTAGGGCGATTTTTACTCCAGGATTTTCTCGGCAATCTCTGGCGTCCACTGGGAAATACGCGTTCATGGACTGCGAATTTTTTCTCCAGCATTTTGCTCGTCGCGGCGTGGGGCTGGTTTTTATACGAAGGCGTGATCGATCCTCTTGGCGGCATCAACTCGCTTTGGCCGCTGTTCGGCCTCGCCAATCAATTGCTGTCGGTGGTCGCGCTCTGTCTCGGCACGACCCTTTTGATTAAAATGCGAAAGAGCAAATACCTGTTTGTGTCTCTGGTTCCCCTTTGTTTCATGTGCGCAGTCACATTTTCAGCGGGCTACCTGAAAGTTTTCTCACCCGACCCAAGGCTCGGTTTTTTGAGCGGCGCCCAATCGCTTTTGAATCAGGCCGTAGCGGTTACTGATCCCGTCAAGGCGGCTAATCTGGCTCGACAGGCAACCATCTGGCGATTCGACGCATTTGTGGCCGTTTCGTTTCTTGTGCTGGTACTCCTGATCGTGCTGGGGTCGGCGAGGCAATGGTGGCAATTACTGCGCGGAACCAAACGCGTCGTATTGCACGAAAGCGAATTTGTGCCGCTTACCCCTGCGCAGCTCGCGCAATTTTAGTTCGACGCCTGAGTCCCGGCGGAAAGCACTGGTCATGAATTGTCATGGCTTGAACTCGCCGCGGGTTTCTAATTGAATCGTGATGTGGTCCCTGCCGAAGATGAGGTCGCTTCACCGAGCGCGATTGGCGGAAATGCTTATCACGGGCCGGTCGCGTTTACGACCACGCACTGGAGCGTGGTGTTAGAGGCGCAAGGTGAATCGCCAGCGGCACACGAAGCACTCGAAAAACTTTGCCGGATTTATTGGCGACCCATCTATAGCTTCGTCAGACGGCAAGGCCTTGGCCGAGAGGAGGCGGAGGATATTACCCAGGGTTTTTTTGCGCAGCTATTGGAGCGCAGAAAATTCGGTGCCCTCCGCAAGGAAAAAGGACGCCTTCGTTCTTTTCTTCTTGGCGCGCTGAAATATTTTCTGGCTGACGTGCAGCGCCGCGCGAGGGCGATTAAGCGGGGGAAAGCACAGCGCCTCATCCCGTTGCAAGACTTGCGTGTCGATGAGCGGGTGGAGATGGAACCGGCAGATCCGGTGACTGCAGAAATGATCTACGAACGCCGATGGGCCTTGACGGTTCTAGCTCAGGTGCTCGAACGATTAAAGAACGAATACCGGACGGCAGGTAATGCCGCGTTGTTTGATTCGCTGAAGCAATTGCTGCCGGATGAACCGGGCTCGTCGTCACAGGTGGAGATCGCCGCGCGATTAGGCATGACCGAAAATGCGCTCCGCCAGGCGTTTTACCGATTTCGGCAACGCTATCAATTGTTATTGCGAGAGGAAATTGCGCACACCGTTGCGACACCCGGCGATATCGAAGACGAGCTGCGGCATCTCATTGCGGTACTCGAGGCGTAACGGATTGCAGAATTTTACGGAGTACAAAGGGAGAGTACAAGGGACTTCCCGACAATGACGACTGTACTTAGAATTTGCCGAACGTGCAGGGGCGGAGAAGCCAACTCCGAATGCTTTTGGGAAGGAGGCTTCCCAGGTTACCTTGGGGAGGGGCAGTGAACTCGCGCGACTTATTCGCTGAGCTCAAGCGGCGTAACGTTTGCAAAGTTGGTATAGCCTACGCTGTTGTGGCTTGGTTGCTGATGCAGGTTGCTAGCCAGATTTTTCCTTTTTTCGAAATTCCAAATTGGGCGGTACGTCTGGTCGTGCTTTTGCTCGTAATTGGTTTTCCGGTTGCATTGGTCCTGGCGTGGGCGTTTGAGCTAACGCCGGAAGGGATTAAGCGCGCAGAGGATGTCGATCTTAGTAAGTCGATCGCGCTGAAAACTCGCAACCTGACCACGATTGTTCGGCAAGCCATCGGGCAAAAGAGGGCGGTGCCGCTTACTGCCACGCACTGGAGCGTGGTGCTGGATGCGCAAAGTGAATTGCGAGCGGCGCGAGAAGCGTTGGAGAAACTTTGCCGCATTTATTGGCGACCCATCTATAGTTTCGTGCAGCGACAGGGTATTGGGCCAAAGGAGGCTGGGGATCTGACCCAGGGATTTTTGGCGCTGCTATTGGAGCGCAAAGACCTGGATACCGTGCGCAAGGAGAAGGGGCGGCTTCGTTCCTATCTGCTTGCGTCGCTCAAGAATTTTCTAGCTGACGAACGGCGTCGCACCATGGCGATCAAGCGAGGAAAAGGAGAGCAGCTCCTCGCGTCCCAGGAACTTCGTGAGCGTGAGCGCATCGATGTTGAGCGGAACGACAAATTGACTGCCGACCAAATTTACGAACGTCGTTGGGCGTTTACGGTTCTGGAGCAAGTGATGAGGCGGCTGCGGGACGAGTATCGAAGTGCGGGCAATCTACGGTTCTTTGATCCGATGAAGAAAATGCTCATGGACGAACCCGGGCGGCCTTCACAGGCTGAGATCGCCAGTGAGTTCGACATGACGGAGAACGCGGTCAAACAAGTCTTTTGCCGATTTCGTCAGCGTTACCAAACCTTACTGCGGGAAGAGATCTCGCACACGGTTGTCATACCTGGCGACATAGAAGATGAACTGCGCCATCTCATTGGTGTGGTACAGGCGTAACCTATGATAGATTCTTACGCAC
>QHPC01000067.1 GCA_003218915.1 Verrucomicrobiota bacterium | reverse complement strand
CCTTGTACGGCGATGTGGACAAAATCGGGGTCGCCGTTGAGTGGCACGACTTTCGAACCGAGCGTTCCTTTAACTGGGGACGTACTTTCCATCCAAACAGCCTGGAATTCTGTCTGAATCTCGCCGGCCGCGGAGAAGTAGGCGCTGAACGCAGCGCACGGAGCGATTATGTTGCGGGGAACTGCGGTTATTATGCGATCGCCGATGAACCGCTGCCGGCATCGCGGCGCGCGCACGATCGCCATCAATTCGTGACGCTGGAATTCTCGCGGGAACATTTGCAAAAACAATTTGTGCGGAATGAAGCTGACCTCGAGCCGGAGATTCGCCGGATTGTGTTTGGCGACAAGGAAGAAAACGTCGTCGCGCCTGCGCGTCCGATGACGATGCAACAACGCAGCGTGGTCGCTGGTTTAGCTGAGCCTCCAGTGGCAAAAGCAGCTCAGATCCTCTGGTATCAAGGCAAGGCTCTGGAGCTCATGGCGCATTTTCTTTTCGCGCCAAAAGACCCGGAATTTTTCTGCATGCGGCAAAAACGCGTCGCACGCGAACGCGTGGAACGCACGAAGGAGCTTCTGGCTCGCGATCTCGCTAACCCGCCCACGCTGGAAATGATCGGTCAGGAGGTGGGCTGCAGTCCGTTCTATCTAAGCAGGATTTTTTCGCGCGAAGTGGGTCTCACCATTCCGCAATATTTGCGCAACCTGCGAATGGAACGTGCAGCCGAGCTGTTGCGAACGGGACGCTACAATGTAACTGAGGCTGCGACAGAAGTTGGTTACTCGAGCCTGAGTCACTTTAGCAAAGCATTTTGCGAAACGATCGGCTGTTGCCCGGTGCTTTATCCGGCGGCGAAGAACGTGGTTCTGGACCGTTGACGCACAACTCGCGTCATCTTGAGCGAAGTCGAAGGATCCCGCAGCATTACCCAAAGGTTTCGAAATGGGATTCCTCGACTTCGCTCGGAATGACGCAACATTCTGACTCTTCCACGTGAAAATCACACGCGCCCTCATTTCCGTTTCCGACAAAACCGGTATCGCTGCGTTAGCGCGAGTGCTGGAGCGACAGGGCGTGGACATCATTTCCACCGGCGGAACGGCAGACTTGTTGAGGAAAGAAAAAATTCCAGTGCGCGAGATCTCAAGCTTCACTGCGTTTCCAGAGGTGCTGGAAGGGCGCGTGAAAACTTTGCATCCCCGGGTGCACGGCGGTCTCCTCTACAAACGTGGCAACGAGAAACATGAGGCTGAAGCGCGCGAATGTGGGTTCGAACCGATCGATCTGGTAGTGGTCAACCTGTATCCTTTTGAAGCGACCGTTGCCAAACCAGACGTCACCCTGGGCGAAGCGATCGAGAATATCGACATCGGCGGTCCGTCGATGATTCGCAGCGCGGCAAAGAATTACGAATCGGTCACCGTAGTGGTCGATCCGGCGGACTACGATGCGGTGCTCGAAAACATGCGCGATAACAATGGCGAAACGACAATGAAATTGCGGGAGCGCCTCGCCATCAAAGCCTTCATCAGGACAGCCGAATATGATCGCGCGATCGGCAACTTCCTGAACAGGGAACAGACAACGGATGCGTCGTTTTCACTTTCGCTTCCGCTGGTGACACAGTTGCGGTATGGAGAAAATCCGCATCAAACGGCCGCGCTCTACGGCGATTTCGACAAGCACTTCGAAAAACTTCACGGCAAGGAACTTTCCTTTAACAACATTCTCGACATCAGCGCCGCGACGAGTTTGATCGCCGAGTTCGAGGAGCCGACCGTCGCGATTCTGAAACATACCAACCCATGTGGTGTTGGCTCCGATGCGGATCTTTGCAAGGCGTGGAACAAGGCGTTTGCCACGGACAAACAGGCGCCTTTTGGCGGGATCCTCATATGCAACCGTCCGTTGACCGAAGCGTTGGCGAAAGTGATCAGCGAGATCTTTAGCGAGGTAATTATTGCGCCAGATTTTGAGCCCGAAGCGCGCAGCGTCTTGCAGAAGAAAAAGAACCTGCGCCTGATTCGATTGGTGACGCCGGCAGCAGATGCGAGACCGGCGGTTGACGTTCGTTCGGTCTGCGGCGGCGTGCTCGTTCAAGACACGGATGTTGCAGAGGAAACAACGTCCGGCGATGGCCGGATCGTCACGAAAAGGCGGCCTACCAAAACGGAGCTGAAAGCGCTGTTGTTTGGGTGGCGGGTGGTTAAACACGTGAAATCGAACGCGATTGTTTATTCTCGTGCGGACCGGACACTTGGGATCGGCGCGGGACAGATGTCGCGAATCGATGCTTCGCGCGTTGCGATTTGGAAGGCGAAAGAAGCTGGGCTGTCGCTAAAAGGCAGCGCAGTCGCAAGCGACGCGTTTTTTCCTTTCCCAGACGGCTTGATCGCTGCTGCGGAGGCGGGCGCAACGTGCGCCATTCAACCGGGCGGTTCAGTCCGCGACGAAGAAGTGATTTCCGCTGCCAACGAGCGCAACATGTCGATGATCTTCACCGGCGTCAGGCACTTTCGTCACTGACGCTCATTGGTCTTGTCATTCTGAGGGAAGCGAAGAATCTCAGATCAGTTCCTTTGACCCGCTCGCCAAACCAATAGTCAGAGATGTTTCGCTCCGCTCAACATGACAAGGCTCGATCAGTTGCCCCGCCGCGCGTTATTAACATTGAAGATTTGCGACGCGTCGCGAAACGCCGGCTTCCGCGAGTGGTATTTGACTACATCGATGGCGGCGCGGAAGACGAACGGACATTGCGCGCCAACTGTCACGCGTTTGAAGAAGTGACATTCCGGCCGCGTTGCGCCGTCGAGACTCTAGCGTGCGATCCGCGCGTGTCTGTTCTGGGTACATCTCTGTCCATGCCGTTGATCCTTGCGCCTGTGGGTAGCAGTCGACTCATGTATCCGCGCGGCGAGGAAGCTGCCGCAGGCGCTGCAGGCGCTGCGGGAATCGCGTACACGCTTTCAACGCTCTCTGGATGTCGCTTGGAAGATGTTGCCGCGGCATCGAAGGGAACGGTATGGTATCAGCTTTATCTTGTCGGTGGACGTGACTGCGCGCTTTCTGCCATCGAGCGGGCGAAAGCCGCTGGCTTTTCAGCGCTCGTTGTCACAATCGACACGCCAGTAGCCGGCATGCGGGAACGCGATCTCCGAAACGGCGTCAAAGAACTTCTGAGCGACAACCTGGGGTCGAAGCTGCCGTTTGTTAGTCAGTTGCTGATGAAACCTCGCTGGCTGACTCGGTTTCTGGCCGATGGCGGCCTGATGAAATTCCAAAATGTCATGATTCCGGGCAAGGGGCCGATGTTGTACGCCGATGTCACGGCCGCGCTCGAGGATTCCGTCGTGACCTGGGATGATCTCAAATGGATTCAGCGGGCATGGGGTGGACCCATCGTGATAAAAGGAATACACACAGCAGACGATGCCCGTCGCGCAGTGGACGTGGGAGCAAAGGCGCTGGTCGTCTCCAATCACGGCGGTCGCCAACTCGACAGTGTTGCGCCGACTCTGCGCGTTTTGCCTGAAGTTGTGGCTAGTGTAGGTGATCAGATTGAGGTGCTCCTGGATGGTGGTATTCGTCGAGGCAGTGACATTGTCAAAGCG
Organism: Verrucomicrobiota bacterium; assembly: GCA_003218915.1. Lineage (GTDB taxonomy): Bacteria > Verrucomicrobiota > Verrucomicrobiia > Chthoniobacterales > UBA10450 > Udaeobacter. The sequence continues at coordinate 5,419 of QHPC01000067.1, read as the reverse complement.
CTGTGCCTGGGTGCCCGGGCGGTAATGGCCGGGCGCGCTTATGCCTATGGGCTCGGCGCAGCGGGCGGCGCCGGTGTTGCGCGAGCAATTGAAATCTTGCGTGCTGATCTCATTCGCACTCTCAAACTACTGGGCTGCGGATCAATCGCTGAGCTCGATCGATCCTATTTGGATGTGCCGGCGGCTTGGCTTCGCCACGTTGAACCGTTGAACCGTTGAAGCGTTGAACCGTTGAAAGGGTTGTAGCGTCCGCTGTCCTCAGCGGATAAGGGCGGGATGTTTGGCGACCTGCCTGGCCAATGCGCTGAGGACAGCGCACTCTACAGCATTCGGATTTCGTCATTCGACATTCGCCTGCCTCGCCGTAGCCGTGGCGCAGGCGGGTGCTTCGTCATTTGCTTGAGGCGAGTCGCCACAGCCAAATACAGAGAATGGCGGCAACGATGAGAGCGACCCAGCTTACGCCCATTGGAATGGTAAGGGTTCCGACGGTGACTTGGGCCTGCTTGATCAGTCGCACCAGATGACCAATGGCAAAGATGCCAAAAATGATGCTCGCGACGCGTAATCCAGTTTCTTGAGAGTTCATGCGGAGATTCTTGTAATTGCGTTCCGATTTGTCAGCAAAAATACGCGCTTACCCTTCGCTCCTCCGCAGAGACGCCGCTTGAACCATGATACCAATGATCGCGAGCCCAACGAACAAAATGGTCGATCCGGACGGCGGAAGCACGATCGCGCTTTGAATCAAGTGGGCGCCGATCAGAGAGGAGACGACGATCAATGCCCAATCAAACAAAACGAGCAGGAGAATAGCCCCGATGACTCCGCCAGCCAGAAAAATGAAGGTGGAGTATTGCGCGTAGTGAATGAAAAATGCGGCGGCGATTGCGCCGGCGAGTTTGCCGCCCGCCAGGAACCCGAGAACAGCAATCGCAAATTTCTGCAGGAACAGCGCGAGCAACGCTCCAATTAAACCAAGCACCAGCGCGACGGTTAGCGCAAGGAGCGGTGATGGTTCATTCACAAGGTGCGGCGCGATTTCTACACCTGCTGCGAATCCGACTGCAGCGACGCACAGCCAAAACAACTTTCGACCGAATAACAGAATTACGGCGCCGATCAGCGCGCCAACGATCGCGACAGAAAAATGTATCGAAGGATTTTGGAGGGCCATGTGGTCCAGGCGTTTGTGGCAAACGCCTTTGTATTTGATCCCGGTGCTAGACACAAGCACCGCTGCACGTTGCGCGAGCGCGCGTTGATATTCTTATCGGGCTGGTGGGATTTGAACCCACGGCCTCCTGGTCCCGAACCAGGCGCTCTACCAAGCTGAGCCACAGCCCGAAATGGAATACTTACTCTGGGGTACGCGGCGGTCGCGCCACTTACTTCGCGTATTTTAGTGCAGATGGCAAGGAGATCGAATCCGTGTCAGAGGTCCGGTAGTTGAAACGATTGGAATTTGCGTACCTGAATCAGTTAGGATCATTGCATTTCCGCTAACGAGTTTGTAGATTGCGAAAGCGTTCGGACTTGACAACGGGCTGCTTCACTTGGAAAGTCCACACTCGTTTTTACCATGCTCGCCCCGCAACTTACCCCATCTACCTTCGCGGCCGGGATGCCGGTCATTCTTCAATTCCCAACGGGAGCAACCAGCCCCGTCCGTTCCTTGCGCCATATGACGACTCAACTTTTGCAAGAAGCAGCTCAGGTGATCCCGAATCAGCAACTTCTGATCAACGTTGTTTCCAAACGCGTTCGCCAGCTTGGCTTAGGACATCGGCCCATGGTTGAGACGACGCCGCGGATGTCGCTGACCGATATTGCGCTCAAGGAAATCATCGCCGGCAAGTTGACCTACGAGTCGCTCCCGGAGTCGCCCGACGGCGCCGCGTAGGGAGTGATCGAATACTACGACGCGTTTCTTTAAGGGTTTCTGAGATTCTGCGGGGGAAGCCGCCAGTTTCCCTGTCAATATGGCAGCTGAGTCGATTACCAATCGCAAAGCCCTTCGCGATTATCACATTCTCGAGCGGTACGAAGCGGGGATCGAACTAAAGGGCAGCGAGGTTAAATCGATTCGAGCAGGCAAGGCAAATATCAGCGACGCCTTCGCGCGAATCGAGAATGGAGAAGCGTTCCTTTACAACGCCGATATCCAACCGTACGAACGCGCCAGCCACGAAATTCCGGACGCAAAACGGGTCCGCAAGTTGTTGTTGCATCGGCAGGAGATCGACAAGCTCTATGGCGAGACACAGGTCAAAGGCCGCGCGCTGGTTGTTCTCAAGCTGTATTGGAAAAACGGAAAGCTAAAAGCTGAGTTGGGCGTAGGGCACGGTAAGGAAGCACGCGATAAGCGGGCCGACCTGAAGAAACGTGCAGTAGATCGGGAGACGGCGCGCGAAGTTGCGCGTTTCAACCGGAAACACGGATAATTATCTCAAAGAATAACGGCTGCTCTAGCGGTCGCTGCTCGTACCTGCCGCTTGCTGCGAAGCGTACAGTGCTGGACTCTAAGTCGAAATGAATGTTCGCGTGTTGCTTCCCGCGGGCGTGCTTGTAGTCGGCGCCTGGATAACCGCTCGCGCCATTCGAACGGCGCGCTACTCTTTACGCGGCAAGATTGCACTTATCACGGGTGGATCGCGCGGACTTGGACTCGTGCTTGCGCGACACATTTGCGCGCAGGGCGGGAGCGTCGCGCTCATCGCGCGCGACCCTGATGAACTGGCGCGTGCAAAGGCCGATCTCATCCAGCGCGGCGGCGTGGTCCTGACCGTTCAATGCGATTTGCTCGATAGTGGCCAGATCCAGGCAGCTGTTCGTCAAATCATCGATCGCTTCGGCAAGATCGACATTTTGATCAACAACGCCGGCATTATCGAAGTTGGTCCTCTTGAGCACATGACGCGCGAGGATTTCGAACGCGCCATGCGACTGCATTTTTGGGCCCCCTACGAATTAGTTTCCCGGACCGTTCCTGAAATGCGGACGTGGGGTGGGGGACGCATTGTTAATATTTCTTCAATTGGCGGCAAGGTTGCCGTGCCTCATCTCGCCCCATACAGCGTCAGCAAATTTGCACTGACCGGTTTCTCAGATGCGATTCGTGCCGAGCTCGCAGGCGACAACATCCACGTCACCACCGTCGCGCCTGGAATGATGCGCACCGGCTCGCACGTGAATGCGAAATTCAAAGGCAAACACGATATTGAATTTGCCTGGTTTTCAGCTTCAGCGGGCGCGCCGCTGATCTCCATGAATGCCGATCGCGCTGCGAGAAAAATTCTTGCTGCATGTCGTCGGGGTCAGCCATCGCTCGCACTCACATTTGCCGCGCGCGGAGCCATTCTCGGGAACGCGCTCCTTCCAAATCTCACCGGCTACATGATGAAGCTTGTCAATCGGTTCCTTCCTGGAGCGGCAAACGAGGCCGGCAACGAATCACTACCCGGCTCGCAACTCCACCGGTTGATACCGGAATGGCTGACCCGCTTGCTCGATCGAGCAACCGTTCGAAATAATGAAGGACGCTCGGATTGAGGATTCGTCGCTAGCGTTTTTAGCTCGTGAGTAAACGTCTGTTCGTTGCGATCGACCTGCCGGAGTCAACGCGCCAGTTGGTTGCAGCCCTTGATCCGCATGTCCGTGGCGTGGACTGGACCGATCCGGCGCAGATGCATCTGACACTCAGTTTCCTCGGCGAAGTCCCGAATGAAACCGATCTTGCCCTTCGAGAAAAACTCAGCCTGATCGAGTTTGGCGCTTTCTTTTTGCCCATTGTTGGCGTCGGAACGTTTTCGGCAAGGGGTGCGCCGAAAATTATCTGGATTGGCGTCGGTAAGGCGCACCCGCACTTGTTTCAAATTCACAAGCGCGTGCAAGAGGCCGCGCTCGCTATCGGTCTCGAACCGGAGCTTCGCGCCTGGCATCCACACATAACCATCGCGCGTTGCAGGAATGTTTCTGCGCAATCGCTTCGAAAGTTTTTGCAGTCGAATGCCGAGTTCGACGCAGGAATGATCCGGGTCGAGGATTTCCATCTTTATTCGAGTAAGCTCACACCCGCGGGTCCAATTCACACGCGCGAACTCACGGTCAGCTGTAGCCGCGGGCGTTGACCGCGGCGCGCCGGACACATTGTAGGCCGTCTCTGTGAGACGGCGGCGTCCGCCGCGGCGGACGCCCTACAAGCCCTTGCTCGAGAGCGGGGCGGCCACGTGCTCGAGCGATCGTCGCTCGGCTGGGACGCCAATCCACGCTTCAACGACTGCGCCAAAGATCATCAGCGCCGCCGCCACCAAATACCCCACGAACAGAGCGGTACTCGATCCAGTGCCGATGATCCATCCAAAGAGCAGCGGTGCGCCGACTCCGCCGGCCAGTGTTCCGATTGCATAGAAAATTGCGATCGCCAATGCCCGGATTTCCAACGGAAAAATTTCGCTCACGGTTAAGTACGCCGAGCTCGCCGCAGCTGACGCGATGAAGAAAATAATCGTCCATGCAAGAGTCTGCGTTCGCGCGGTGAGGACGCCTGCGTGAAAAAGCCAGCCGGCGAGTGCGAGTAAAATCCCGGCGAGCCCGTCAGGGGACCGAGCACGTTCCCCAACGCAAACGGCAACAGATAACTGCCCACATTTTGCTCCGGCACGTTGTAAAACCGCATCAGGACCAGTGCATAAGTGAAAAAGATCGCGTTGTAGAAGAAAGCCTGGGTCAGCATCAGCACAAAACCGAGAAACGAACGGCGACGGTGCTCGTGCACGATCGCATCCCAAATTTCGTGCCATGGCGTATGCGTGCGTGTCCGAATACGCGTGGGCCATGCCTCGCTGTAGCCGCGGTCGCTGACCGCGGCTCCGCGTGTCCCAAAAATCCGTCGTTCGACGCCGCCAACAATCTGTTCCGCTTCCGGATTCCGACCATGAATCATCAACCAGCGCGGACTTTCCGGAATCCAGCGGCGAAAGAAAATGACAATGAGGCCCAGCGTCGCGCCGATTCCAAACGCAAATCGCCATCCAAGCCAGATCGGCACGTGGCGCGGATCGAGCAGCACAAGCGTAGCGGCCGCACCAAGTGCGGCGCCCACCCAGTATGAGCCGTTAATTATCAGATCGACACGGCCGCGCACACGCGCCGGAATCAGCTCGTCAATTGCGGAGTTGATTGCTGCGTATTCGCCGCCGATGCCTGCGCCGGTCACCGCGCGGAACAATGCGTAGCTCCAGAAATTCCAGGAGAAAGCGGACAGCGCAGTTCCGATTAGATAAACGGCAACCGTGATGAAGAACAATTTCTTGCGGCCAAACCGATCGGTACCGTAACCGAAAAGCAGTGCGCCGAGCACTGCGCCCGCCAGGTAGCAGGTTGCAGTCGCCCCGACCCGGGCGGGCGTTAACCCTAG
>QHPC01000066.1 GCA_003218915.1 Verrucomicrobiota bacterium | reverse complement strand
CGGTCGACGGATCGGGCTGCTGCCCCGCGTGAATCGCCCGCGTGGCAAACTCGTGTTGCTTTTTCATGTCAACCTTTTTTAGCGGTAAGCTTTCATTTAGTGCTACCGCCAGTTTTCTTGGCGAATATCTTACAGAAACTCTCAAACGGCATCGCTTTCTCGGTCTCCATGAACTGTGCTTGAAGTTCTTCCGACCGACTCAGTACAACAGGATGAACTTTTAACCCTGTGGCGCACTCCAGATTCTCGAAGAATGGCTTCAAGCTCATACAAGCGCGTGCAGGCGGTAGCCTCGTTGCATCGTAAACCACAAGGACGTCGAGATCGCAGGGTTGAGCCAAGGTCCTCGCCGAACCGAATACAAACGCCTGCGTGCCGTCAGGCAGATTTGTAGCGATAGATAGGATGACCTTCTTCATCCTTCTTGTGGTACTCATGAAAGTTTGTCCACCAAAGAGCGCCGAAAAATTCAGAATTCGTGAAAAGTCCGATTTGGTTCTGAAGTGCGTAGTCCTTCGCTTCGGTCGTGTAGCCGTTCCAATCGCCACCCGTGATCACACAATTGACGCCAGGGACTTTCTGGATGGCCTCCATCAATTGGGCGAGGCCCACGGTATAAATATTGGTAAGAACCGCACGTATGTCGCTCAGCGGAGGTACGCGCGTGATATCGAAAACGACGTCTCTACTGCGTTTAAAATCCAGAACCTTTTTATGAGATTTCAGCACTCCCATTACGAAGGAGGTCGCACTAAAAGGGACATCAAATGGGACTGCTTCAGACATATTGGTTCACTAGATCTTCGAACTCATGAGGAAAGCGCGGCTGCGCATCCACGTCTAGTCGATTAAACGCGCTTTTTTCAAAAGCGTCCGCGTGCTGGATGAATTTGCAACAAATGTCATATTCAGCCGGTTGAAAAAATCTCGCATGAGACTCAATGAGGCGAACGATGCGCGCATTTCTAGGAACAATTCCATCTAGCTTGCGCAGCTGCCAAGTTAGGGCTGCGTTACTCACAGGATTCGTTTTAGCGCTAAAAGATTCCGGTCCCCACTGACACCAAATTGCCTTGTTTTCAATTAGCACAGTGGCAATCTCACGACACAAGCCTTCCTTCGTGTCAAAGACGCCATCTCTAAAAGGAGCCGCGACTCTTTCCTCATGCGATCTTTTCCAAGCAAGAAGGGTTTCGCGTGGAAACTTTCCTGGGGCTTTGTCGATGATCTCATGATGCGTCGGGCAGAGTAGAATCGTGTTTTCGTAAGTGTCCTCGCCTGGCCTCACCGCTCCACGAGGCCCTCTCACGCTTTGTGGAATCATGTGAGCCATCTCGCCGATCACAGTCGGGTTATTCGGATCAAGGAACGGAACGCAGCTCTGTCCGCACTGCGGCTCACTACACCGTCCGGCAGCAAGTCCCCATAACTTTTTAATGTCCGCCGAAGACAGCGCCATTTGTAGAACCTACTCTTAAGTTGGGGTGCGACGACCTATTAATGCTCGCTGGTCGGAGGCGCCGACGTTTTCGGCATATGAAGCCGAAGATACGAAAGCAAATCGGTGCGCGTGATCAGTCCCAGAAATTTATCATCGTCCATTACGATGGCGACGCGGCCACGATCAAACACCCCCAGGAGATCTTTGATTTTTGCACTTGGCGGGAGCGTCTCGACCTTGGAGGTCATCGCATTTTTCACAGGATCATTAAAATGCGATGGATCGCGGTGGACCTTTACCAGCACATCGGACTCATCCAGAATCCCAACGGCTCGCCCGCTCTGATCGACGACTGGGAGTTGCGAGACATCGGCGTCGCGCATGCGTTTAAACGCGGTTAGCAATGTGTCCGTCGGTCCGACGGAGATTACTTCACCGGCTTCGTAACGATGCGAGATCAGATCGCTCAAATCGCCGTGCGGCGGGCGATGAATGAACCCTTGCTCCGCCATCCAGAAATCGTCGTACATCTTGGAAAGATATTTGTTCCCTGTATCGACCACGAAACTGACGACTCGCTTCGGTTTCGTCTGTTTGCGGCAGTAGCGCAGTGCGCCAGCGACAAGCGTCCCCGTAGAAGATCCGCCGAAAATTCCTTCCTTGCGCAACAGCTCGCGCACTGTGGCGAAGCTTTCCGCGTCATCAATCTCGAATGCTTCGGTTACCAGCGACATGTCGGCAATCTCAGGAATGAAATCTTCCCCGATGCCTTCGACGGCCCAGCTTCCTGCCTCGTGCAGCCGGCCTGCCTTAACATATTCGTAAAGCACGGAACCCTTCGGGTCGGCCAAAACCATTTCGATTCCGCGTCGCGGCTTGACGCGATTGAAAAATCTCCCGAGACCAGTCAGCGTCCCGCCGGAACCCACTCCCACCACAATCGCGTCGACATCGTGCCGCATCTGTTCCCAGATTTCCGGTCCGGTAGTACGCTCGTGCGCCAGAGGATTTGCGGGATTACCAAATTGGTTCACGTAGAATGCGCCCGGGATTTCTTCGGCGAGTCGCGCTGCCACGTCCTGGTAATATTCAGGATGGCCGCGCGTCACGTCTGAACGAGTGATCCGCACTTCGGCGCCCAGCGCTCTGACGTGCGAGATTTTTTCCTGCGACATTTTATCGGGGATCACGAGCAGGACGCGGTAGCCTTTCGCGCCGGCAACCAGCGCAAGGCCCAGACCGGTGTTGCCTGCTGTCGCTTCGACGACCGTTCCGCCTGGCCGCAATTTGCCTTCGTCCTCCGCGGCTTCGATCATCGAAAGCGCGATCCGGTCTTTGATTGATCCCCCTGGATTCTGATTCTCAAGCTTGAGAAAAAGCTGACACGGACCGGTGTCGAGCTGTGTGATCTCCACCAGTGGCGTGTCCCCGATTAGCGACAGGATTTGAGGCGGACCCTTGGAACTGGTCTGGGGAACGGTTGGAGTTTCTACCATTGCGAATTTTTAAGGAGAGGCTATCGGCGGTTCGCCTTTATGCGACCATTCCGATTTACTGTCTTCAAGGAATTGTTGGAGCACATCAAAACGGACTTCGCCGTAGTTCAATGCGTAGCGGAGATCGCCGCCTTTGTAAATCCAAGTCGTGGGAATCCACGATAGCGACATCCCGGCGAATTGCTTGATCTTGTTGTCCCCCTTGCGCGGTCCCGGGTCCGCTAGAATCGTGACGTTCGGTTGGTCCGCGATTTGGAATTTCTGCAACATCGCACGGCCGTCCTCGCCATTATTCCACACAGAGACGAAATAAAATTTCACCCCTGGATTGTCTTTAACGGTCTTGAGCCAGCCGCCGCTTCTTAATTCCGCCTGGCAATTGGAACACCACGGTGCCCAAAGATGTACCACGCTGAGATCAGGTGATTTGATCGCTTCGAGAACTTTTGGCTCTGCAGGAGACTGAGCGCGGAGCGATGTGGCTGCGAGAAGAAGAAGTGCGGATGCGAAATGCAATATAGACATTTGGACACTAGAAGATAGAGGCGAAACGCCCAACGCTCAACGCCCAACGCTCAATGAGGTCATTCCGAGCGGAGCGAGGAACCTCACCGTCGAAGTGGCGGTCACACTAGATACACTGCGTGACGCATCGCGAATAAGTGAGGTCCTTCACTTCGCTCAGGATGACACGCGCTGGTGTCCTGCGCATGTCAGTTGACCTCAGCGCGGAAAACGCCTACTGTGCCGTCCCATTCCGCTTCCGGCAGCCGCCGGATGCGCGGAGGTTTCAGTGCCTGAAGGAGGCCACTTAATCTTATGATTCACATGCAGGATGTAATGGCGAAGCCGATGCCGGACTTCCGGGAGGGAAGCATCGTCAAGGGACGCATTTTGGAAGTTCGCCCGCGGGAAGTATTGGTCGATGTGGGATACAAATCCGAGGGCGTTATTCCATTAGCAGAATTTGATGATGTCGAGTCGCTGGAGGTTGGCGACGAAGTGGATGTGCTCCTAGAGCGGCTTGAGAACGACGAAGGCATGGTCGTTCTGTCGAAAGAAAAAGCCGCTTACCGTCAAAATTGGAACAAGATCGTCAGCGTGTTCGAAGGTGTCGGTCTCATCAAGGGCAAGGTGAAATCGGTCGTAAAAGGTGGTCTAATGGTCAACATTGGCGTTGAGGCATTCTTGCCGGCCTCTCAGATCGACGTTGTTCCGCCAAAGGACTTACAGCAATTTGTTGGCAACACCTACGATTTCAAAATCGTTAAGCTCAACGACGACCGCAAAAACGTCGTTCTCAGCCGGCGTGAAGTGATTGAGCAAGAGCGTAGCGAGAAGCGGCAGAAGTTCATGGAAGGCGTGAACGTGGGCGACCGCGTCGTCGGCACCGTGAAAAACATCACCGACTTCGGGGCATTTATCGATCTCGATGGCATGGATGGCTTGCTGCACGTAACCGACATGACCTGGGGCCGGCTCGGACACCCCAACGAGTTGTTAAAGGTTGGACAACAGTTGGAAGTCGTCGTGCTCGACATCAACAAGGAAAAAGAGCGCGTGTCGCTCGGACTTAAACAAACCCAGAAGAATCCTTGGGACCAGATCGAGGAGCGTTTCCCGGCTGGTCAGCGGATCAAGGGCAAAATCACCAACCTTGTTCCCTACGGAGCGTTTGTTGAAATCGAGGAAGGCGTGGAAGGACTCATCCATGTCTCCGAGCTTTCATGGACGAAACGGATCATGCGACCCTCCGATATCCTCAGCGTCGGCCAGGAAGTGGAAGCAGTAGTGCTCGGGGTGAACAAAGAAGAACAGAAAATTTCATTGGGTCTGCGCCAACTGGAGGCGAATCCTTGGGATGAAATCGAGAAGAAGTTCACCATCGGCAGTCGTGTGAAAGGCAAGATTCGCAACATGACGGCATATGGCGCGTTCGTGGAGCTGGAGGAAGGTATCGATGGGATGATTCACGTGTCCGATCTGAGCTGGACCCGCAAGATCAATCATCCCAGCGAAGTTTTTAAGAAAGGCGACGAAATCGAAGCCGTCGTGATCGACATCGACAAAGTAAACCAGCGGATCAGCCTTGGAATTAAACAACTGACCGAAGACCCGTGGAAGACGATCGATGAGAAATACAAGATCGGCGATCTGGTTAAAGGCAAGGTAACCAAGCTCGCCAGTTTTGGCGCGTTCGTGCAGCTGCAGGACGATATCGATGGACTCGTCCACATCTCGCAATTGAGCGAAGATCACGTCGCGAAAGTGAAAGATATCCTGAAAGTCGGTCAGGAAGTCGAAGCACGCGTGATCAAGGTGGACAAGCTCGAGCGTCGCATCGGATTGTCGATTAAGGCCGCGAACTACACCGAGGAACAGCTGCGCAAAGAAGCAGAAGCACTCGACGTACTCCGCCCGGGCGAAGACATGGTCGGCCTGGAAAAAGCTTTCGCCGCCGCCGAACAGGAAGAGTATCGCCCCAGCGAATCCCAGAAGACGGCCAAGGAATCAAAGGAATCCAAGCGCGAGTCGAAAAAAGACTCAAAGAAGAAATAGGCACTTGCTCACGCGATGCGTCATCCCGAGTCACGCGGACGACGAGGGATCTCCGAATCCTATCCCGATGTCGTGAGCTTATCCCAAGTACGTCGCGGCGCGCACGAAGGGTTGCGCCCGTGTCTATTTTCCGTTATCAGACGAATCTTTGAAAGGTCCCTCGCTCCGCTCGGGACGACACGCGGTCATAGCAGAGAAGGCTCTGTCGAGTTGATTTTAGTTTGCACGCTCTTGTTCTATGCGGTTCAGCTCTAGAATAATTGCTGCAATCATCTTGCTGTTTGCGATGACTGGTTGCGGAAATTCCTCTGTCGTAGGCAAGTGGCGTCTGATGGGAGGATCAAATGCAATCCTCTGGGAATTTTCGGCAAATGGTGCTGTTCTTGTCGGGGACGTGCGTGGCAGGTACAAATTCGGTGATCAGGACCGAATCAAAATTGAAACGCCGTTCGCAACGACGGTTTATCAGGTGAAGATTTCCGGCGACCGGATGACACTGCAAGAACCCGGCGGTTCCAAACTTGAGTTCACGAGGATACAGGAAACGCACCACTGATCTCTGGTTCCATAGGACCTCTGGCGATGTACCCTGCAGTTAACTCTTCCTGTGCCGCGCTTTCTTGTTCGTCACATGCGCAGAAGTTTTGCCTTTTTGTGAGGTGCCCGACGTTTCAGTGCCGATTGGTGGTGTATGATGAAGCGCCAACGCGTGGGCGAGATCTTTTTCGTCGGTGAGATCGAGGCGCAATGGGGTGATTGAGACCCAATGGTGCTCGATAGCCCAGCGGTCGGTTCCTTCCTCGGCTCCCTGCAACGGCGTGATAGTAAACCAGTAAATTGGCCGGCCCATCGGGTCCTTGCTGGCGACAACTTCGCCGTCATACTGGCGCACAGATTGGCGCGTCCAGCGAATCCCTCTTGGTTTTTGCGGCAGATTCACGTTGACGAGAGACATTGCTTTTTCTTCGAGCAACAAATCCAACACTTTCCTCACGTATGGCTCGAGCGCGGCGAAATCGGGTTCCTGTTTATCGCTCATCGCAGTGCTGAGGGCGATGCCACGGATGCCGAGCAACGCGGCCTGTTTTGCTGCGGCAAGTGTGCCGGAGTGCCAGCAGGAGTTGCCGAGATTTAAGCCAAGGTTGATTCCGGAAAGAACCAGATCGATACGCTGCCAGAGATGCGTCCCCAGGGCGACGCAATCGGCCGGAGTACCGTTTACCCGGTAAGCCTCAAACTCGCCGAGATGAATCCGCTTATATCGCAGTGGCCGCGAGGAAGTAATCGCGTGACCCATGGAAGATTGCTCGACATCAGGCGCCACGATGCGTACTTCGCCAAAACGCGACGCGACCTTCGCGAGCGCAACAATGCCCGGGCTGTAAATACCGTCGTCGTTCGAGATCAGGATTCGCATCTTCTTATCATTAAACGTGTCTCAGATTGTTTTTGGCCGAATGACCCGCACATAGTATCTACGATTACAAAACCGGATGCGAATCACGTTGATGCACAATCCCAAGGCTGGTGACGCCAAGCAAGGTAGGAAGCAACTAATGGCGGCATTGGCTAAAGCGGGCCACCACGCCACTTATCAATCCACGAAAGAACCCGGCTTCAAAAAAGCGCTCAAGCAACCTGCTGACCTGGTGCTTGCCGCCGGCGGTGACGGGACGATCGGAAAGGTTGCCTTCCACCTTATCGATAGCGGCATTCCGTTAAGTGTTCTTCCTCTAGGCACAGCGATTAATCTCGCGCGAGCGCTCGGCTTCGTCGCTTCTCCCGAGGAAATTATCGCGCGGCTCGAAGGCGGAAGGAAACAGGTTTTTGACATAGGACTTGCGACTGGTCCGTGGGGCGATCGATATTTTTTTGAAGGCGCCGGCGGCGGATTGCTTGCGGATTACGTCCGGGCCGCAAAGAAAGAAGAGAAAAAGAACGGAAAGGCTGAAAAACTTTCCAAAGAACAACAGATGGCGCGCCATGGAGCACTGTTGCGCCGGATGCTCCACGACTATTCGGTCCGTCAATGGAAGATCGAGATCGACGGAAAAGATATTTCCGGCCGCTATATTCTTTGGGAGGCGATGAACATTCGCTCAGTTGGTCCCGCGCTCCATCTGGCACCGCGCGCCGCGACCAGGGATGGGCAATTTGATTTTGTTTGCGCTCGTGCAGCCGATCGCGCGCTCCTAATGGAACATTTCGACGCGCGCGTAGCCGGGAAGAAGAGCAAGTCTCCCCTACCAACGCGAAGATTCCGCGAATTGCGGATCGTTTGTAAGGGATCGACGATCCATTTGGACGACGAACTTTGGCGGGACAAGAAAAGGAACAAGAAGTCATCTGACGAAATCAAGATCACTGTAAAACCGTCGGCGCTAATCGTTCTGCACCCAGCTGCGTCGATCAAAACGTAGGTCGCGAATCAGAATTCTGCACTGCCAGGCGTGCGCGCGAACGGGATCACATCGCGAATGTTTGAAACACCGGTGACAAACATCAGCATTCGCTCGAAACCGAGGCCGAAACCGGAGTGCGGAACGGTGCCGTAACGCCGCAGATCGAGATACCATTTGTAATCAGCAGGATCCATATTGTGCCGGCGCATGTTTTCCTCCAGCATCTGGAGTCGCTCCTCACGCT